>DAOSBX010000005.1:4752-118938 GCA_035361075.1 Candidatus Hydrogenedens sp.
ATATCCGGGAAAATTTTTTGTTTTTCTGTGGGTGTTGTGGAGGGAATTCTGCTTGTATATTTTTTCAATAGTGACAGCCATGTGGTGTATGGGAGGTTAAGCTTATTAAAATCCGTCCAGCCTAAAGTTTTCAGATCTTCAATAAATTCATCCCATAAATTTTTATAATCTTTCTGTTCTCCTTCGTTAGCGGTAGTAGGGAAAAATACATTTTCTGAGTAATCGGGATATGGGCTAAGCTGGAGATAAGTTTTATTTTTTTTCTCTTCTGCTGTTTTAGTGCATAGAAGATTATCAAATATGTTTTCAAGTCGGGCAGTGGACGGAGTAAAAGTAGGAGGTTCTTCATTAATTTGGTCATTCTTCCCATGTTCATATACATTTCTTTCACCAGAGGAAAGCCAATCGGCTAATTTTATAACTTTTGATTGCCAATCATCTAACTCTTTGATGTGGTGATGGAGTGCCCAACGATGGATATCATTATCATTAATAAATTTTTCTATAAAACTACAACTCCAATGAGCATGGTCATAAGTATTAAAATATTCTTTTTCCTGTTTCGTAAAAGGTTTTTCTTCCCCTGTTCTTTGCCAGAATTTACCAATATCATGCAATAACGCAGAAAGGGCGACTCTTTCAATGGCTTGTCTTATTTCATTTTTATTTTCTGTCATATAAATTCCTTTCTATTGTTTTGATGATAAAGAGGCAAGAAATATGCCAGGATTGTGGCTGTTTGATGTTTTTGTTTTATGTTATAGATAAATAGAGAATTAGTATAAAGGGGCGGATATTTTTCCTGTTGAAAAATTTTAAATCTATATTTAAATATTTCAATCCACATTTAATTTTCTTTCTTTAAGTATTGGCTTATGGCTTGAGGAGTTATTCCTAATAGTTTTGCTGCCTGAGATTGATTACCTTTTGTCATTTCGAGTGCTTTGCGTATATAGAAATCGTGAATTTCATTTTTAAGTGAATCTAATTGGAACCCTTCATAGGGGTTTGGCAAATATTGAAAGTATTCTTCCGAATCTTTGATTGAGGGTGAAAAACTGATGATGTCTGGAGTAATAATCCGTTGGTCTCCTGAATTTATAATTGCTTCTTTTATAGTTTTCTCTAATTCTCGAATATTTCCGGGCCAATTATACTTTGTTAGTTTTTGCATTGCCTCAGGAGTAATTTGAACTTTAGGTGTTTTGTTATCAAATTTTGTAACAAAATATTCAATAAGAAGGTGTATATCCGTAATTCTCTCTCTTAACGGAGGTATAATCACTTTAACCCCCCTTATACGGTAATAAAAATCTTCCCTCATTTTTCCTTCTTTAACAAGTTCTTCTAAATTTTTATTTGTAGCGAAAACAAAACGGACATCCGCTTCTTCTTCTTTATCACTACCAACAGGACTGTATTTTTTATCTTCCAGAAAACGAAGTAGTTTAACCTGCAGACTAAGAGGAACATCCCCAATTTCATCAAAGAACAAAGTCCCATTTTGTGCAGTTTTACAACGTCCATCTCTATTACTAATCGCTCCGGTGAAAGCACCTTTTTTGTGTCCAAATAGTTCACTTTCAAATATATTTTCTGTTGTTCCTGCACAGTGAAAAGGGACAAATTCTCCTTTTCTCCCACTTACTTTATGAATCATTTTTGCAAACAGTTCTTTTCCTGTTCCGGTTTCGCCTAATAGTAATATATCTACATTTTCTCTGGCATAGTTCCATGCTTGTTGACAGGCTTTTATAAAGTTCTGTGAGTTTCCTATTAGACCATAATCGTAGAAGGATTCCGGGAGGGTATCTTCCTTTTCCCAATGAACAGTAATTTTGGGAGAAATTACAGGAAATTCAGGCTTGGTTAAATCAATTTGTGTTATTTCCGGTTTCCCAGATGGAGTATATTTTCTTTCTTTAACATGAATAATTTTCGCTGGAATTTTTCCACTTGCAGTTACCAATAACCAGCATGCATGTATTGCAGGGGTTCCCGAAGTTACGGAAATGAATATCTCGTAATTTTTTTGAAATAACAATTCATTCTCTTTTTCAACAAATTTATTTATTGCATTAATTATCTCAGCGTGGTTTGTTGGGTCATTAATATTTGTATGGTGAATTGTTACTTTTTTGTCCGGATAAAGTTCCTCAATTATTTTTTTAGTATTTTCTGCCTTATCCACAATAGAGGGAGTAGTCAATAAAACAATATTATCAAAATCACCAATGTTAACAGCAGAGATAATCGGTCCATAAGGTGTTCCACCGGTGGGTGCTTTATCTTCTCTTCCGTAAGGGTCATTGGTTCCCACAAAACTTAATAAGAGGGAGGGTTTTCTTCCCATATACATCGCTCCTTTTTTATATTCAATTTTTACTTAAAATAGGAGTTTAGAAAAAAATAGGGGGAAAAGTCAAATTTTTTTAGTAACTAAAAGTATTGTTATTTTTCGGGTAGGTCGGATGGATGAGAACCGATGGCGATAATACTGCAGGCGTAGATGGGAGTTAAGCCGAGTTGAGTTGCTTCTTGAATGAGTTCTTCATCTTCAGCACCAGGGTTAATATAGAGTTCGTTATGTTTTTTCCTGGCAATGGATGGGAGGAGTAATTTGCCAATTTGAGGGGGAACATAAACGCTGATGCGGTCAATAGGGTCGGGAACATCTTCGATGGATTTGTAGCAGGGAATCCCTTCGATTTCCGTAAGATTGGGATTGACGGGATAAACAGTCCATCCTTTAGAGAGATACGCACGAATTGCTTTGTTGCTGTATTTGCTACGGTCTGCGGACGCACCGATGATTGCTACCGTTTTGGGCATATTGTTATTTTTCTTTTTTAGGTTTAGAGCGTTGTAAAACTTCGTCAATTAGTCCGTATTTCTTTGCCTCATCAGCACTGAGAAATAGATCGCGGTCGGTATCCTTTCGTATAACTTCAATTGGTTGTCCTGTATGTCTGGCAAGGATTTGGTCAATGGTTTCTCCGATGCGAACAATTTCTTGGGCCTGAATAGCGATATCTGTTGCCTGTCCCCGAACACCGCCCATCAATTGGTGTAATAGAAATCTTGAATAGGGGAGAGCATAACGTTTTCCTGGTGTTCCTGCGGACATTAGAACAGCCGCCATACTTGCTGCCTGTCCAAGACAGATGGTTGTAATTTCTGGTCGAATAAATTGCATTGTGTCATATATCGCTAACCCAGCGGTTACACTACCTCCAGGACTATTGATGTAAAGATTTATATCTTTGTCGGGGTCTTCTGCTTCTAAATAAAGTAATTGAGCAATTATGTAATTCGCAACATAATCGTCAATAGGCATTCCCAAAAAAATAATTCGGTCTTCAAGCAGGCGAGAGTAAATATCATAAGCCCTTTCACCACGGCTGGTTTGCTGATATATTGTAACTGCTTGTGGGTCAATAGGATTGACTGTATAGGGGTTTATGCCATGCCTTATTAATTTTTCAATAGGGTTTTCCATGTTATTACCATATTTTTAATTTTGTTGTTCGTTTTCTTTTTGCCATTCTTCTCGGGAAATTGTTTTAGTCTCAATTTTTGCGTTGTCCAGGATAAGTTTAATAACTTTTTTTCGTACTATTGTATCTGTTACTTCATCTTTTCCTTGGTCTTGAATATAGGACCGAATTGTATCTATGTCAATGCCTGTCCTATCTTGTAAATTCTGTGCTTCATTTTCATAATCACTGTCTGAAACTTCAATGCCTTCAGCCTCAGCTATTTCACTGGCAGCTGTGTACCATTTAATTGTTTTTTCGGCTCTATCTTTTGCATTTTTTTCCAACTCTTCTCTTTGTTTTTCAATTTCTGATATTGGGATTCTCATCCGCATCATTTGCTGGATATGCTCTTCCACTTGATGACTTGCTACTTCTTCAATAAGCGATTTGGGGATTTCAAATGTGCTGTTTGCAATAATTTGTTCTATTGCAGATGCTTCTAATTCGGAATCCGCTTCCTCCAGAAATGCTTCTTCTATCTCTTTCTTTATTTTTAGTTTAAGGTCCTCAAGGCTTTCAGCCCCTGCTTGTTTTGCGAATTCATCATCTAATGTGGGTAATTCTTTTCTCTTTATATCTTTAATTTTAATTTCAAAAATAGCTTTTTTCCCAGCGAGATTTTGGTTCGTATAATCTTCTGGGAATTCTACCTCGCAGGTTTTTGTTTCACCAACTTTAGCCCCGATGAGTGCTTCTTCAAATTTTCCGAAGAATCGTTTAGAACCCACAATATATGGATAATTGTTAGCACTGCCTCCGGGGAAACTTTCTCCGTCAATAGTTCCGTTGAAGTCGATAATTGCTTGGTCACCATTAGTTATTTCTGCGTCCGGAACAGATTGATATATAGCAAAACGATTTCGTAGGAGTTCCAACCGTTCTGTAATCATATTTTCATCAGGTTCGACAACTTTTCGTTCCAGCTCAAGCCCACGATATTTGCCTAATTCACATTTGGGTGCTACTTCAAAGGAGATTTGGAATGATATATCTTGGTCTTCTGGTAATTTATCGAGTTCTTCTATTCCCTCAAATTTGGGTTGTGAGAATGCTCTTATTTTTTTGTCTTCCATAAGTTTTTTAACTGATTCAGATATGACTTTATCCAGAGCCTCTTTCCGTGCTATTTTTCCAAATTTATTTTCCACAAGCCACATCGGTGCTTTCCCTCGACGAAAGCCTGGAAGTTCCGTGTGCTCTTTGACTTCTTCCAGATTTTTACTTGTTTGTGCCTTTGTATTTATTGCGGGAATAGTTATTTTTACGGAGTATAGACAATCCCCTTTATATTCAATTTCATATTCAGGGTCTTTTTCGAATTTAAACTCTTCTTCTTCTGTATCATGAGCATGGTGGTGATGTTTATGCTCATGAGTTTCTTGTGCTGTTGTTTGTTCTGAGGTAGTTTCTGATACAGATGGAGTTAAGGTATTATCATTGTTGTTTTCTTGTTCTGTCATGACCGTTAACCTATATTTATGTTTTTGTTATTTATTGACTTTAAATTTCCACGTTCATAATGTGGGCGAGGCGGGAGTTGAACCCGCACACCTCGCGGTACTGGATCCTAAGTCCAGCGCGTCTACCAATTCCGCCACTCGCCCCTCATGCTAAATAAACATTGGGGTTTAAAAGAGTATCACAAATCTATATTTTTTTACAACTTTTAAATTAGAGCATGATAATGTTTGTATGTATTTATGTTGCTTTTAATGCTGATAATAGTTGATTAGATTCCAGACAGTAGATTACTTTTTGAACCAAGTCTTCATCAGTAAGTTGGAACATTTTTAATTGTTCTTCTCGTGAAGCGTGCTCACAGAAGATGTCAGGGATTCCTATTCGGAAGATTTTAAGGTCTTCCGTTTGTGGTCGTCGGTTTTCATTAAAAAATTCCAGTATGGCAGAACCAAAGCCACCGATGATTGTATTTTCTTCTACGGTAAATAGCTTTGTTGCTGAAATGCTATTTAGAGTTTTGGCATCTAATGGTTTAATCCACCGTGCATCAATGACACCAATATTAATACCGAGTTCACGAAGTTTTATGGCTGTTTTTATGCAGGTGTTTACCTTTGAACCTACAGTGATGAGATAAATATCATCGTTGGGGATTAATATATCAGCACCGCTAAAGTTGCGGTTTTCTTTATCCCCTGTAGGTATTGCTATCGTTTTGGGGTATCGAATTGCGGTGGGTACTTCTTGTTGTATAGCGAGTGAAAGTAGATTTTCGAGGTCAATCCCGTCTCTTGGAGAGCAAATATGTAGGTTTGGGATGAGTCGTAAGTAGGACAAATCGAAAGTGCCACTGTGTGTAGGTCCGTCTTCGCCGACTAATCCAGCACGGTCTATAGCAAATACTACGGGTAAGTTTTGAAGGCAAATGTCATGAATAATTTGGTCATAAGCACGTTGTAAGAAAGTGGAATAAATAGCGACGATAGGTCGAAAGCCACGCACAGCAAGCCCTGCAGCAAGGGTTACTGCATGTTGTTCACAAATGCCTACATCAAAAAATCTATCTGGAAAATTTTGAGCGAAATTTGTTAATCCTGTACCAGCTGGCATTGCTGCTGTGATGGCAATGATTCGCTCGTCTTTCTCTGCTAATTTGCATATTGCGTCACCAAAGTGTTCCGTGAAACTTTTTTCAATCTCGGTTGGTAATTGTTCAGGGATAATTCCATCACCTTCTTCGTCGGTCTTCGCTATTTTCTTTGGTTTAATTCCATGATATTTTTGTGGGTCTTTTTCTGCTTCTTTGAACCCTTTTCCTTTTTCTGTTCGACAATGAAAGAGTACTGGTCCAGTAAAATATTTAAGTCGTTGCAGGCATTCAATTAAAAGGGGTAGGTCGTGACCATCTACAGGTCCAATATAATTGAAACCCAGTTCCTGGAATAAAGAACCTTTTGTGATAAATCCTTTGACAGATTTTTCCAAATCTTGAATGGTTTTAGTTACCCGTTCTCCTACAATTTTCTTGACGAAACTACCGACATCTTCTTTGGCTCGTTTGTAGGGGTATGCAGTAATCAAACGATTGAAATATCGTGCAAGGGCTCCCGTATTGGGAGCAATAGACATCTCATTATCATTTAAGATAACAAGTATTCTTTTGCCTAAATGGCCTGCATGACTTAAAGCCTCCATAGCCATTCCACCCGTCATTGCACCGTCGCCAATAACAGTAATTATCTGGTAATCCTCATTACGAATATCACGTGCAATAGCCATACCAATACCTGCAGAAATTGATGTTGAGCTATGTCCCGTGCCAAAAAAATCTAATGGGCTTTCTTCAATTCGTGGATATCCGCTAATTCCGCCTTTTTTACGAAGTGTATCAAAAATGTGATTTCTACCTGTTAAAATCTTATGAGCGTATGCCTGATGCCCAACATCCCAAATAAGAATGTCCTTACCTATATCGAAAACGTAATGTATAGCAATTGTTAATTCTACCACCCCCAATGGAGAAGCAAGATGACCTCCATTATTTAGTACGGTAGAGATAATTTTTTCCCGAATTTCTGATGCTAATATCTCTAATTCATCTAATGACAACATCTTTAAGTCATTGGGAGAATTTATATTATCAAGGAGAGACATTCTACTTTTTATCCTATGTGTTCAAACAAATGTCAACCAATTATCTATATGATACCATAGATTTCTGATAAATTTCTTATTATTTGGTATTAGTGATATTGTGCTATAATTAACACACGTTATTATATTTTTAGTCCGTTTTTTTATAAAAGTTTTTGTAGTATAGAAGGTTGTTTTATGAATCATTTCCATAATGTTCTTTCTGTATTTATTATCATTTTGTTTTCTTTTTGTAATTTTATTTATTCCGATGAAACAGCAGAATTGGGAAGAAAGGTTTTTCAGCAATATGCTTCCTCTGTTATAACAGTGAAAGCTAACTTACTTATAACCACATCCGATAGTGAAGAAGAAACTGTTGGTCAATGCACAGCAGTTTTAGTCACACCATCTGGAGTAGCAGTTCTTGCCTTATCAGCGTTAGACCCATCTATATTATTAGATCAGGAGATGAGAAATTCTGTTAATATTCGTATCGCCTCAATAAAGATGATATTTAAAGAAGACAAAGAAATAATAGCGGAAGTTCTATTGCAAGATAAAGAAAGAGATATTATGATAATCCGAGCAAAGGAGGCTATTCCTGAAGATGTGGCTAAAGTGCCTTTAAATAAGGAAAATATCTCTGTCCCTCAGGTATTGGATCCATTATTATTGATTATGCAGCATGGGAAAATTGCTCGTCGCTCTCACAGTGTAGCAATACTCCGTGTTGAAAGTGTTATAGAGAAACCGTTTTTGTTTTACACGTTAAATCAGTCTCGGTCTTTTGAGGTATTAAGTTCGCCGTTATTTTCTCTTGATGGAAAATTTGTTGGCATTGGTACCTTGCGTGTTGTTCAAGAATGGAAAGACGAAACAGAGAGTAATTCATTGATTATTGTTTTGCCTGCGGAACAAGTTATTCCTCTTGTAAATGAAGCATTAAATCAGAAACCAAAAGAAGAAGGTTCTTCATCTAATCCGACAATAGAGACAAAACAATAATTGTTTCGTTTTTTAATCACTCTTTTTGGGGTATTCGTTAATCACACTATTTTTTGACAATTTAATGCCACTTTTAAAAGCGGAACGGCTAATGCAATGTGCCGAGACAGGTGTGGTAATTAATGTAAAAATAATAGGTAGAATTGCACGAACAGTAATTTCAGTGTTCCAAAAATAAATGGCTAAAGCTATCAATGCACCAGAGACACCCAACGTGCCACTTTTAGTAACTGCATGCATACGTGTGTAAACATCTGGAAACCTAAGGATACCCAGTCCAGCAAGGAACATAAAGAAACCACCTACTAATAGGAATAAGCAGATAAACCACTCGCTCATTTTTGTCTTTCTCCTAAATTTAGGTAATATGCAAAAGTTACTGTGCCGAGAAAGGATAGGATAGTGATTGTTATAGCATCAATTAAGTAAACGGAGTCTTTGATAGCTATACAGTACACAGCAATAATTCCTACAATCTGTGTCGTAATAAGGTCTAATGCAACTACACGGTCAGCAAGGGTAGGACCTAAGACAAGTCTTGTAAGTGCAAATAAGATGCCTAATGTTATTAATATACAGAATAAGACAATACTTATACTTAACATATTATCTACCGAAAGATTTTATTTAATGGTTTTTCAAGTTGTTTTTCTATGTCTCTTTTAAGTGTATCTGGATTATGAGCAAATAGAGCATGTATATATAAGACTTTATCATTTTCGGATATATCCACACTTAGTGTCCCTGGTGTAAGTGAAATGAAGTTCGCAAGTAATGTTATTTCTAAAGGATGTGTCGAGTTTAATGGGTAAGCAATAATCCCTGGTTTTGCTTTAGGTTTAAAACGGAGTACTTCATAGGCAACCTCTATATTTGAGAGGATTAGTAACCATATAAATCGGAACGTGAAAAGGATTATAAATAATATTTTTTTGAAGTATTCAACCTCTTTACCATAAAGGACATATAAGATAGCATATCCTATGATGAAGCCAAGTAGTATATTTGCAAAAGTAAGTACCCCAGATATAAAAGCCCATATTAGGCTAAGAAGAATATTTGCAAGAAATAGATTGGCGTTCATATTAATACTCCATTACTTTTTCTATGTAAGATATTGGGTTTATTAGTTTATGAGCAGATTGTTCTGTTAATGTTATAAAATGTTCCCCTCCTACTCCTAATAAAATTGTGAGCATAGCGAGAATAAATATTGCCCCATAAGCAAAAGAAAGATTTTGTCGCATTTGTTGTTGTTCTCTGTTATGGTTTGGTTTTCCCCAAAAAGTATACATCCAAATTTTTGTCATTGAGAATAGGGTTAAGAAACTAACAATGATAGAAATAATGACCGTTAGGAAAGCCTTTGTGTGAATACCTGATATAATTAGGGCTAATTTCCCTACAAATCCAGACAGAGGAGGTAATCCTGCAAGGGAAAGAGCGGAACAAAAGAAACATAGTGATAAGAACGGAGTATCTTTATATAGTCCCCCTTGTGATTTTATTTGATAGGTTCCTGTTTTTTGGTATGCAATACCGCTAATAAAGAATAGGTTTGATTTGGCTACGATGTTATGAACCATAAAATAAATGGCTCCTGAGATGCCAGAAACTGTCCAGAAGGCAAGTCCCATGAGCATATAACCTATTTGTGAGATAATATGGAATGATAAGATACGGCGAAACTCATTTTGTGATACAGCCCCGAGAACTCCAACGAGCATTGTAGCACTGGCAATAATTAGTAAAATATTCTGTGTTGGGGTATCAATTTCTTTATATAACAGGGTTGAAACACGAATAATTGAATACATGCCTACTTTGGTCAGAAGTCCAGAAAATAGAGCGGAAATACCTGCTGGTGGAGTATGATACGATGCAGGGAGCCAAAAATATAACGGGAATATACCTGCTTTAATTCCAAATGCAATTAGGAGAAGTGAGCCGACAATTTGTTTCGGATATTTATGTTCTATCATAGAAAATTTGATAGAAAGGTCTGCGAGATTTACTGTTCCGACCATACCGTAAAGTATACCTGTAGAGGCAAGGAATATCGCTGAGGAAATCAAGTTTAGAATAACATATTTTATAGAGCCTTCTAATTGTTTCCGTTCACCACCGAATGCCATAAGCACGAAGGATGACATCAACATAACTTCATACCAAACATACAAATTAAATAAATCGCCAGTGATAAATGCCCCTGTTACCCCCATAATTAGAAAGTAAATCAATGGTAAATAGGCAAAACGAAATTCTTCTTTTGCGGTTATGGAGAGAGTGTAAAGTAAGGAACAAAATAGTAAAATAGAGGTCAGAACAATCATGATAGAACTGAATAGGTCAATAATAATTGTAATGCCGAAAGGAGCTTGCCAATTTCCAACTTGTAGGGAGAAGATTTCTCCATGAGATGTAAAGTATAGAAATATTAATGCAGTGACAAAATAAAAAGCATTCCCAACCCATGCAAAAAACCACTGTATACGATATTGTTTTATGCTTATTAAGCATAAACAGGCTGTCAGCAATGGAATAATGATAGGAAGTATGACAAGTCTATTCATTGTAAATCCGTTTTTATTAAATCATCCAGGTCGTCTGTGTTTAGTGTTTTATGTGTTCTGTGAACTAATACTAACAAGAAGGCAGTTACGCCGAAACTAATTACAATTGCGGTTAACACGAAAGCTTGAGGTAATGGGTCTGTAACATGTTCTGGGAGAGTTGCTGTTGAAAAGATGGGTGGTAAACTACGGATTAATCCACCAGATACAAATATAAGTAGATTTGCACCGTGACTTAATAGGCACATACCCAATATAAGTTTAAACATGTTTCGTTGTAGCATAAGGTAGAACCCCGCAGAATAAAGACAACCAACCAATATTGCGAAAATCCATTCCATCGATTTATACCTCTTTTATAAGTTCAAGAATAATAAGTAAGGTTGTTCCTAAAACAACAAGAAATACACCCATATCGAAGAGCATGGGTGTCCCTAATGATAAGGAATAGTGAGGGGTTGTCCAAAGGGTTATCCATATCCCCGTCATAAAAGGACTTCCTAATAGGATAGAAATAACACCACTTCCGCAAGCAATACATAGCCCAACAGTAGTTATAGTTACGGGGGAAAAACGAAGATAATTCCTTGCAGTATCAGGACCGAAGGCGAAGGCTATTAGAATGAAGGAAGCAGAAGCAACTAATCCACCAGAAAAGCCACCCCCAGGCTGGTTATGACCTGTTAGAAGAAGGTAGATTGCAAATAGAAACAACAATGGTGCAATATATTTAGCAGCAGTTTTTAGTATTAAACTATTCATGGTTTTTTATCCTCTGGTATCTAAGTAGTGCATACGTGCCAATCCCTGCTATAGCTAATACTGTAATTTCTCCCATAGTGTCAAAGCCACGAAAATCTACAAGTATAACATTTACGATATTACTTCCGTGTGCCTCAGATAAACTTTTTGATGCAAAGTATGAAGAAATTGTAGGATGGGTTTGGATACTGGATGCTGTAAGGGTAATAAAGCCCATAATGATTCCAAAAATGATGGAGAGAACAACATCCCGTCGAATTGTCCATGTTCTACGTGGCAAGTGTTGTTCTGGTAAATGGTAAAAGACAAATACAAATAAAGCAACAGTAAGGGTCTCAATGATAAATTGGGTCATGGCTAAGTCTGGTGCACTGAAAATTAAAAATATTACCGCGATGCTATACCCAACAATGCCAAGACAAATAACCGCAGTAAGTTTCGAAGAAGAGGAAATGACCCCAGCAATTCCTATGATAATAGTAAGTATTAAAATCAAATCATAAAGGTAGATTTTGCCTGTCGTATGACTTATATGAGATGAAACATAAATATTTATATTTTGCCAGTCGATAACGAGAGATACAAAAGAAATCAAGATAATTGAGACTGAAAAAGTGCTTAGGTAAGAACGTAGTTTCCCATTTTGAAAGAATCGGGTGATGCGGTCTGAGGAGAATATCAAACTTTCAATAGCAGTCTGGTATATATAGGTAGCAGAGATTGTTTTTTGATTTTCTTTGTTTTGCTCTTTAGTCCGAATGTGAAAAATTCCGAGGATAATACCACCAAACCAGATAATTATGCTAATGGTTAATAACAGAAAGTGATTCGTGACGGAACTTGTGGCATGATTTGGTATGTGAGGGTCTGAAAGAAATTTTAATGAGTTGCCAATGTAGTGAAACACTTGTGAAAGAGAAGGAGAGAAAGGAATTATGAAACCAAGCAAAGATAGAAAAAGAGGAATTGTTGCAAGGAGATAATCCATAAAGTTTATTGAGTGATGGTAATTATCGCCACTATTTTTTTGCCATGGTTTAATTAAAAAGCGAATTGAAAAACCTACTATAAATATATTTCCTACTATGAAAAGTAAAATAGAAGGTATTAGTGTAGTAGGATGTAAATTCAGTAAAGACTTTAGTATTTCTTCTTTGGTCAGGAAACTAAATGTAAAGGGTATTCCTGTAAGTGATAATAAGAGTAATAATGTTGTTAAAAATAGATAAGGATGTTTTTTCCAGATACCGTGGCTTTTTGAAAAATATTTACAATGATTGGTAAATTCAAGGGTTCCTGCTGTCAGGAATAGCCCTGCTTTATAAATAGCATGAGCAAATATTAATATCATGGCAGACAAAATAGTGGCTGGTGTTCCTATTCCTATCAGGAAAGTAAGCAACCCTAATGTGCTTATTGTAGTGTATGCTAAGGCTCTTTTGATTGAGTCCTCTTTAATACTACTAATAGCTCCCAGAAGGAAAGTTACTGCCCCAGAAGAAATAAGTATTAAATTCCATAATGAGATACCTGAGAATATATCGGATAATTGAATAGATAAAAAAACACCTGCTTTGACCATTGTTGCTGAATGTAAATAAGCACTCGCAGGTGCAGGGGCTGTCATAGCATCTGGTAGCCAAAAGTGGAAGGGGAATTGAGCTGATTTTGTTAAAATTCCCAAAATGATTAGGATTACAGCAGTATTAAGGTATGGTGAAGTATGGATTTCATTAATTCTTTCTTTAAGTTCTGGTAGGTCAGCAGTGCCTGTTATGATATAAATAAGGATGAAACCCGTTAGAAGGCATAGTCCTCCTCCACCAGTAATTAAAAGTGCTTCCCATGCGCTCTTCCTCGCATCTTCTTGTTCATAAAAATGCCCAATTAAAAAGAATGATGCGAGACTGGTGATTTCCCAGAATAGAAAAAGTAAAAATAAGTTTGATGAAAATACAACACCTAACATAGACCCCATAAATATAAAAAACCAGAAATGCCAATAATTTATAGAAGGGTCTGTGTGAAGATAAATAGAAGCATAAATATGAATAATTAACCCGATAGATAATATAAGAATACCAAACATTAACGAAAAATAAGACGGTGCTAAAAGCACATTTAATCCTAAAGAAGGTAACCATTTTAGTGTAAAGGGAGATGTGTTTTGTTCACTCATTACTAATATATTTAGTAGTAATGCTATGGCAGGAAGTATTGAGAGAAGTAGGTTTCTGTATGGTTTAGTTATAGGCGATAAAAGAGTACTAAGAATAGCATTTACAAAAACGAAGGTTAAAATCCAGAAAAAAATCATTCTATTCCCAAATTGAATTAAAATGTATATTTTGTTATTCTTTATTTCGTAATGTTTTATAATGAAATTTGTATAATAATTGATGTAAAACAGAATGTTCAATATTAATAAAGGAGAATCTTAATGAAACACACAAAACTTTTAACACAAAAGGTAGCAATTCCATCGAAAATTGAAACAGCATCAACCTATGCTATTATTTCCATAGTTGCCACAGTATTGACCGCAGTTGCAGGTTTATTATCTGCGATAGCCCCGTTAATTGCTAACAAAGGCTGAGTTTTAAAAATTAGATATATGTTTTTTCGTTTTCTTGTTTGGTAAATAGTTATATAAAGTGACATAAAGAAACTTTTGTCTCTATCGTTATTTTGTTTTTATAGGAAACAATAAAAGTAGTGTAGGTTATTCATGTTTAGCTTGCTTCAAAAAGTCCACTAATTCCCATGCCACCACCAATACACATTGTGGCTATACCTTTTTTAGATTTTCGACGTTGCATCTCATAAATTAGAGTGGTCGTAATACGAGCACCTGAACAACCGATCGGATGGCCAAGAGCAATTGCACCACCGTTAACATTAACAATTTCAGGATTCATCCCTATTTGCTGAATGCAAGGAATCGACTGTGCAGAAAAGGCTTCGTTAAGTTCCCATAAATCAATATCATCTACTTTTAATTGGTTTTTCTCTAATAGTTTTTTTGTGGCAAAGATAGGACCTAATCCCATAAAGGCAGGGTCACATCCCATCGCCTGTATATCCACTACACGTACAGGATTGAACATGGGCTTTACCTTTGGAAGTATGTCTTCAGCAACAAGTATTAATATAGCAGAACCGTCATTAATACCTGACGCATTTCCTGCAGTTACAGTACCATTCGGTTTGAATGCTGGTTTTAATTTACTTAACTTTTCTAAATTTGTATCTGGTCGTGGATGTTCATCTTTGTCAATTACTAATGGTCCTTTTTTAGTTTCTATTGTAATCGGAACAATTTCAGATTTAAACAAACTTTTTTCGTATGCTTTTGCACATTTCATTTGACTTTCATAAGCGAATTGGTCTTGGGCTTCTCGAGAGACTTCGAACCGTTCCGCAACATTCTCTGCAGTTATACCCATGTGGTATTGATTAAAAATATCCCACAAACCGTCAAAAATCATACTGTCAACAGCAGCGGTATCACCCATCCTTGCACCACGTCTTAAATTTTTAAGCAGATATGGCGCCTGTGACATATTTTCCATTCCACCAGCAAAAATGATTTTGGCATTCCCCATCTTTATACGTTGCCATGCCAATTCGATGGATTTCATTCCAGAGCCACAAACCATATTAACAGTATACGCAGGTATAGTTTGAGGAATGCCACTTCGAATTGCTACCTGTCTTGATGGATTTTGACCTAATCCAGCAGTTAACACCTCACCAAGGACAACCTCATCGATTTGTTCTGGTTCAATCTCAGGATGACGTTTTAACAATTCTTTTACAAGGTTAGTAGCCAATTCAACAGCAGAATATTCAGCAAAAACACCATTCAGAGAGCCTACTGGTGTGCGTACTGCATCAATAATAAAAACATTGCTCATAGTTTATATCCCTTATACTTAGTTTAGTTTAAAAGAAATATTATGAAAATAATGTTAAATTATACCATACTTGAGTTGACAATGGGGTATTTTTTGTTTTACCATTAAGTATACTTAATGGTAAGTATAAATAAATGAACCTTGTAAATTAAAGTGAAAGGAAAAAGCTATGTCAGAGGAATTAAAAGCAAAATTTGAACAGGCTGCTAAAGATGTAACTCAATTGTCAGAGGCACCTGATGCTCAAACCAAACTACGTTTATATGCTTTATATAAGCAGGCTTCAGAAGGGGATTGCAAAGGTTCCCGTCCTGGTATGATGGATTTTGTAGGCAGGGCTAAATATGATGCATGGAAGGCGTTAGAAGGAACATCGCAAGAACAGGCTATGCAGATGTATATTGACCTTGTAGAAGAATTGAAGGCAAACGACAAAAAATAAATAATGAGTTTATTATAGTAAAAACCGCTTCTGACAAATCAGAAGCGGTTTTTGATTTATATTTTGAAATGTAAATTTACTTTCTACGTGAGGTTTTCTTCTGCTTCTTTTTTTGTGCAGATTTGGTAGGTTTTGACGATTTATTTCGAGGAGATTCAATTTCTGCCTGTGCTGCGGCGAACCGTGCAATTGGAACACGGTAAGGACTGCAACTTACATAATTTAAGCCAACCCGATGACAGAACTTAACTGAAGAAGGTTCGCCACCATGTTCACCACAGATACCACATTTGAGGTCGGGGCGTGTGGCTCTTCCTTTTTCTACAGCCATTTGAATAAGTTGTCCAATTCCCTCTTGGTCTAAAACTTCAAATGGGTCTGCAGGCAGGATTTTTTTCTCTAAATAAATAGGAAGGAAACTACCAATATCATCGCGGGAGAAGCCGAAGCCCATTTGCGTAAGGTCATTTGTTCCGAAACTAAAGAATTCGGCAGTTTCTGCAATCTTATTTGCAGTCAAAGCGGCTCGTGGCACTTCAATCATAGTGCCGACCATGTAATTAATCTTTACACCCATTTCTTTCATGACATCTTTTGCTACTTGATGAATGATAGCAACTTGATTGTCTAATTCTTGTTTTGTTCCGACAAGTGGAACCATAATTTCTGGAAGGACCTTCATTTTTTGTTTAATTAAGGTTCCAGCAGCTTCAAGGATAGCACGGGCTTGCATTTCTGTGATTTCTGGATAGGTGATACCTAAACGGCAACCACGATGTCCTAACATGGGGTTCATCTCGTGGAGTTTTTCAACGCGTGCTTTGATTTCGTCAACGGTTACACTGCAAACCTTTGCAAGATTTTGAAGTTCTTCAGGGTCTTCTAAAAGGCTCCCCACGAACTCATGTAAAGGCGGGTCAAGCAGACGAACAGTTACGGGTCTACCATTCATAGCTTTGAAAATACCAATGAAATCTTCTTTCTGGAAAGGTAAAAGTTTCATAACGGCAGAACGACGTTCTTCTTGATTTTTAGCCAGAATCATTTCACGCATATGAATAATTCGTTCTGGCTGGAAGAACATGTGTTCCGTGCGTGCTAAACCAATACCTTCCGCACCAAATTCTACTGCTTTTTCTGCATCATCTGGACGCTCCGCATTTGTACGAACTTTTAATACACGAATTTCATCAGCCCATTTCATAATAGAGGCAAACCATTTATTTTTCTCTGGTTGAGCAGGGATAACCTTGAGGGCACCTTTGTAAACTTTTCCGAGGCTACCGTTCATGGAAATCCAGTCTCCCTCTTTCAGGACTTCACCAGCGACATAGATTTCTTTCTTTTCAAGGTTAATATGTAAACTGCCACAACCTACGATACAGCATTTGCCCCAGCCACGAGCGACTAATGCAGCATGAGAGGTCATACCGCCTCTTGCTGTTAGAATGGCTTCTGCTGCATGCATACCGTGGACATCTTCGGGGGAGGTTTCTTCACGAACAAGGATAACTTTTTCACCTTTCTTTGTCCATGCTTCTGCATCATCTGCAGTTAACACGATTTTACCTACCGCACCACCAGGTCCTGCGGGCAACCCTTTGGCAAGAACTTTTGCTTTTTGTTCGTCTGCAGGGTCTAACATCGGGTGTAGAAATTCATCAAGTTGTGTTGGTTTCACACGCATGATGGCTGTTTTCTTATCAATCAATTTTTCATTTACCATATCTACAGCGATTCGGACTGCAGCCATACCAGTACGTTTCCCAGTGCGTGTTTGTAACATGTAGAGTTTACCTTCTTCGATAGTAAACTCGATGTCTTGCATATCTTTGAAGTGTTTCTCTAATTTATTACGAATAGCAACTAATTCTTTGTATGTTTTAGGTAATAATTTTTCCATCGATGGCAGGTGTTGGTTTTCTTGGCTTTTTGTGGCTTCATTTAATGGATACGGTGTTCGAATGCCAGCAACAACGTCTTCGCCCTGTGCGTTGATGAGCCATTCACCATAGAATTTGTTTTCACCTGTAGCAGGATTACGTGTGAATGCAACACCTGTTGCAGAGGAATCACCTAAATTACCAAAGACCATAGATTGTACATTTACCGCTGTTCCCCAATCATCGGGAATTTTCTCAATACGACGATAAGCAATAGCACGTTTCCCATTCCAAGATTGGAATACCGCTTTGATTGCACCCCACAACTGCTCATTGGGGTCATCTGGAAATTCTTTCTTTAATGTATTCTTAACAATTTGCTTAAATTTTTCGCTTAATTCTTTCAAATCATCTGCGGTAAGTTCCGTATCCAGTTTTACACCTTTTTGTTTTTTCATCTCTTCCATTGCCGATTCCATTTGTTTGCGGACTGCCAACTCTTCTTTTTCAGGTTCAATGCCTGCTGCTTTTTCCATCACGACATCGGCATACATCATAATGAGACGACGATAAGAGTCGTATACAAAACGTTCATTTTTAGTTTTTTCAATGAGTCCTGGAATTGTTTTAGAGCAAAGACCAACGTTTAATACCGTTTCCATCATTCCTGGCATTGATATTCTCGCCCCGGAACGAACAGATACTAATAAAGGATTTTTAGGGTCACCAAATTTTTTACCCATGATTTTTTCTACTTTTTGCATCGCTTTATTTACTTCATCAATAAGAGAAGAAGGGAGTTTCCCTTTATTAGCGTAGTATTCAGTGCACATTTCCGTTGAGATTGTAAATCCAGCAGGAACAGGGATACCTAAACTTGCCATTTCAGCAAGATTGGCTCCTTTTCCACCGAGGATTTCTTTCATGTCGGCTCGGCCATCTGCCTTACCTCCACCGAAGAAATATACATACTTCTTAGCCATAAAAATTTATCTCCTTTTGTTTAAGGTTTGTTGTTAGAGTTTAGAAATATAGACGCATCGATTTTTGGCAAAAACTAAAAACCCCTTACTTCTTTGGGATTATAATAGAAAATTGTGGAAATGTTTATTTATGCAAACAAAATAGGGATATGATATTATAATACTTTTAGATGATGATTATCAACATAAATAGACTAATCAAACAAATCAATAAAATCTTTAATTTTTATAAGTATGTTTTTATAAATTAGGGTTAAAGGTAGATGTCTGTTCAAACACAAGAAGGAAGTGAAAATAATAAATTAACCGAGTCAAAGGTAGTATGGTATAAAAATCCAGCATTTCATTTTGTAGTTATTTTTTTTGTTGTGGTAGTAATTTTCTTGACAGCTTATCGGTACTTAGTGCAGACGACATGGAATGATTGGTATTTATTCACTTTGGCAACAAATACAGCTCGTGTGCTGAATTGGATTGGTGATGAAGCAGCATTAGAGGGAATCCCACAAAGTCAGAGTCCAGAGGAAATACGAGCATGGCTTTTAGCATGGTCAAGAGGTGCTTCGCACCCTGAACCATCGGACTATCTTAACGTTCCCAAAGGTCCTTTGACTGCATGGGAACAATGGTCGTATCGGGCTCAGAAATCGAGAAAGCAAAGTATTCAGACAAAGATAGGTCCGAGGGTTGTTTTCACTTTAAAAGCGGGATTGCTTCAAAAAATAGCGAATATGGAAAAGAAAATCGATTCGGTAAAAAATGACCCCAATTTGTCCGAACCGGAAAAAGCAAGTTTATTAGCAAAATATAATGATGAATTACAAGCGTTGCAGTTGGAGTATAGGAATTCACAGAATGACCCTAATAAAGTAAAGAATATTCATGGATACATATTTCCATTCATTATCATTTCGGAATGTGGAGCCATTGAAATTATGGCTATTTTCTTTGCTGCGGTTATTGCATTTCCTACATTACTACGAAAAAAACTTTTGGGAATAATTATTGGAATTCCATTAATGTATTTTGTAAATATTTTTCGTCTTAGTTTTTTGGCGATTGTAGGTGCATTGAACTCAGGAGGTAAATGGTTTGAATTCTTACATTATTATGTATGGCAAGCGGTATATATTGTTTTTGTTGTTGCTGTGTGGCTTGCATGGATAGAGTTTGTTGTTTATGCTGAAACAAAAGAAGGACTTTCCACTCGTGAACGATTAGCTCAAATCTTTCAACGAAAAACATTAGCCCCATTGTTCCAGACATTTATGTTTTGTTTGAAATTTATACTTGTTGTTGTTCCATTAGTTTGTATTTGGTGGGCTATGATACCTATTTATGGCTGGCTTTTAGTCCAAATATCTGGTGCCATTTTAAAATTTGTTATGGGCGTACCTATTGTCGCTGGTGGAATTCGACCTTCTGGTTTCTTAAACACTGCTTCTTTGATATATTTTGTGATTCAAGGATATGAGTTTGAAAAATCTTCGCCTATAGCTTTATTGATTACGAACTTACCACCGTTTATTTCCTTAATACTTATAACAAGAGTAGGATGGGTGAGCAGGTTGAAGAAAGCATTATTAGGCTCAATTATTATTATTATGGGACATATCCTATTTATTGTGATTGTGCTTCGGTATCAAGAAGTTTTAAAGGCATATAGTGAATTGCCTATGGCTGTTATTCAGTTCTACCTTACTATGCCATTTATGCTGTGGATTGCGATGGTTTTCAAGGAGCGATTCTTAAACAAAGAAACAAAAAGATAAATTATTTTCGGTAATTATTTATTCCATCCAATCCATCAAGAGGATTAAGGTTAAAATAAACTCATAAAACGCATTATTTCTATGCTTATGCCGAAACTCTAATTTTTCCAAGTAATACTTTAAATACTTCCTACTTACGCAGTGAAACTTCAGCAAACATTCCTTCATATAACTCCAAAAAACATCTGTACCATTGATATATACCCTCCATTGGTAAACCCCTGTCCCACATCTATCCGTGAATACCTAAAATGTTCACCATGTATTACAAGAGTATCATAGACTTTATATTGGGTTAATATTTATAATGCCCCTTTTAATCTTTTATGACTATAGGTGTAGCATTTGTAAATACATTTTCTTATCCAACCTATTCATTTAGACTTGCAGAATGGACAGTCTTTGATAGAGATATATGGTTATGGGTAGATACATGCGTCTGCCCCTACAATAGTTTGTAATGTAGCGGGAATATCTTTGCTCCTGAAAGGAGGGTTCGTAGAACAATCATTGTATTTTATGATACCATTTGTTTTTTTGGAGATGGGATGCTTTCTTTATAGATTGTTTCTGTAGAGAGGAATAGAAAAACAAAATATATTCGTGTCTTTTTATGTCATGTGTAGTGGAGAAACAAGAAAGTTGTTTTTATTGTGGTGGTGTTATACATAGAAAGAGAGAGGTAAAATATGGTATTCTATTGGCAAACAAGAGATGTTAGGGAAAGGAATATGGAAAAGAAAAAGATTACACGAGAAGAAATACATCATATTGCTGATTTGGCTTATTTATTTTTAGATGATGAGAAAGCGGAAAAATTGGCACTTGATTTATCGGAAATTATTGGGTATGTAGAGAAGTTAAATGAGTTGTCAACCGATGATGTGGAGCCGATGATGCATGCAGTTCCGCTGGAAAATATATTAAGAGAGGACGATGTAAAACCTTCGATTGAACGTGAGGATACGTTTCGTTGTGCTCCTTTGCACGATGGTGAGTATTTTTTAGTGCCTAAGATTTTGGAGGTGGATTAAGATGCAGGAGAAGTGGTGGGCAAAAACAGCTACAGACATTAGTGAGCATGTCCGTAAGAAAGAAGTATCCCCTGTGGAAGTTGTTCAGGATTTTTTGGAACGTATTCAGGAAGTAGATAGTAAGGTTGATGCATTTACTCAAGTTTGGAGTGATTATGCTCTTCAGCAGGCGAAGTCATTGGAGGAAAAAGTAGTGAAAGGGGAACCTCTTGGACCTCTTGCTGGGGTTCCTGTCTCAATAAAGGAGGTTATTTGTACACGAGAAGGATTTACAACCTGTGCTTCAAAGATACTTGCGGGTTATCGTAGTCCTTATGATGCGACAGTGGTTAATAAGTTGAGGGATGCGGATGCTATTTTTATTGGTAAAGTAAATATGGACGAGTTTGCCATGGGTTCTTCAACTGAAAATAGTTCAATTAAGTTGACGCGGAATCCGTGGAATCTTGAATATGTGCCAGGAGGTTCAAGTGGTGGTTCTGCAGCCTCAGTGTCTGCAGAAGAGTGTGTTGTGTCATTGGGAAGTGATACAGGAGGTTCTATTCGCCAGCCTGCTTCTTTTTGTGGATGTGTGGGATTAAAGCCTACCTATGGCAGAGTTTCACGATTCGGATTAGTAGCATTTGCGTCGTCATTAGACCAAATTGGTCCGCTGAGTAAAAATGTTTTGGATAGTGCTGTAGTTTTGTCTGTTATCAGTGGGAAAGACCCAAATGATACGACTTCTGTTGACCTTCCACAAGTTGATTTTGCGGAAAAGATAAGAAAAGGTGTGAAACCGACATCCCTGCGAATTGGATTACCGAAGGAATATTTTACTGGGGATTTGAATAAAGAAGTAAAGGAACTTATTTTGAAAGGTGTTCAGGTTTTAGAGAAGCAAGGAGCATCTGTGGTAGAAATATCACTTCCGCATACGGAGTTTGCAGTTTCAACGTATTATATTATTTGTACGGCGGAAGCAAGTGCGAATTTGGCGAGATTTGATGGGGTTCGTTATGGTTTTCGACATCCGGAGACGAGTGATATTATAGAAATGTACAAACGTACGCGTAGTGAAGGTTTTGGACCTGAGGTGCAGAGGCGTATTTTGTTAGGGACGTATGTCTTGTCCAGTGGGTACTATGATGCATATTATTTAAAGGCACAAAAAGTTCGCAAATTAATCACTCAAGATTTTCAGAAGGCATTTCAGGATTGTGATGTTATTGTAGGACCGACTTCACCCACCCCTGCGTTCCGATTTGGAGAAAAAATTCAGAATCCTTTGGAAATGTATTTGAGTGATATATATACCATATCTGTTAACTTGTCAGCGTTACCGGCAATTTCTGTTCCATGTGGATTATCTAAAGAAGGTTTGCCGGTAGGGATGCAGTTTATTGGTAAACATTTTGATGAAGAAAATCTATTATCGGTGGCGTATCTATACGAAGTCAATTGTGAACAGAATCTTGGTTCGCCACCTATAAATTAGAGGGAATAACAAGCGTATGGAATATGAGCCAGTTATAGGAATGGAAGTTCATGTAGAAATTGATACAAAGTCAAAAGCGTTTTGTTCTTGTAGCACAAATTTTCATGCTCCACCTAATACACAAGTATGCCCCATTTGTTTGGGTATGCCTGGTGTTTTACCTGTTTTAAATAAGGCGTTTGTAGATAAAGCGATTGCAGTAGGTTTAGCATTAAATTGTTCTATTGCTTCATGGTCGAAAATGGATAGGAAAAATTATTTTTATCCTGATTTGCCGAAAAACTATCAAATTAGTCAATATGATTTGCCTCTATGTCGGGATGGCTATTTAGATATAGATGTGAATGGTGTCTCAAAGCGGGTCAGAATTTTACGTGCCCATCTTGAAGAAGACACAGCACGAAATACGCATGATTTAGGCGGTGGATATAGTGGAATTGATTTTAACCGTAGTGGAGTTCCGTTGTTAGAAATAGTGACTTATCCTGATTTAAGGTCTTCCGAGGAGGTTTTTGTTTTTTTGAATGAGCTCAAACTTTTGTTAGAGTATTTAGGAGTTAGTGATTGTAATATGGAAGAAGGTTCATTGCGTGCAGAGGCAAATGTTAGTGTTCGTGAAAAAGGGGTTGAGACATTGGGTGTGAAGACAGAGATAAAGAATGTGGCTTCTTTTAGTGGTGTAGTTAAAGCGATAGATTATGAAATAGAACGGCAAATTAATCTTATCCGTGCAGGAGAGAAGATAATTCAGGAGACAAGGGGTTGGGATCCTGACCGTGGAGTAACTTTTTCACAACGGCATAAAGAGTCTGCTCATGACTACCGTTATTTTCCGGAGCCGGACCTTGTTCCTTTGGCTGTTTCTAAAGAATGGGTAGACAAAATCCAAAATGAGATGCCTGAACTGCCTCAAGCAAGGAGAAGACGTTTTCAGGAACAGTATGGTTTGTCTCAATATGATGCTACTGTTTTAACAGCAACGAAGGAAATGGCAGATTATTACGAGAAAACAGTGAAATGTGGAGCTGACCCGAAGCAATCAGCAAACTGGATACAGGTTGAGTTGCAAGCAGTACTTACTTATGAAAATTCTACCATTGAACAATCTCCTGTTAAACCTGAGCATATAGCCGAACTTATTTCATTAGTAAAAGATGAGGTTATTAGCGGTAAGATTGCGAAAGAAGTGCTACGGAAAGTTTTTAAAACGGGAAGGAATCCACAAGAGATTATAAAAGAAGAAGGTTTAGTTCAAATAACAGATGAAGGTGCAATACGTAAGGTAATAAGAGAAGTCATAAATGCAAACGTTTCTCAGGTAGAACAATATAGGAGTGGGAAGACGAAGTTATTTGGTTTCTTTGTGGGTCAGGTTATGCAGAAAACAGGTGGTAAAGCCAATCCGAAAATGGTAAATGATATACTAAAAGAAGAACTTGAAAGGTAGAGGATTTTAAGAGTGCAAAAGAAAAGTTCGACAATAACTAATGTGTCCAAACGACGGCGTAAGCCATCATCTCTTACTGTGGCAAGAGCCATTGCTCGTGTTGCTGCAGAGAAAAAAGCAAAAGACATAAAGGCATATGACGTAGAAGGGTTGACCTTGATTGCTGATAGTTTTGTTCTTTGTACAGTTATGAGTGAGCCTCAACAAAAAGCGGTATTTAATTCGGTTTATGAAGAATTAAAGGAGAAAGGAATTACCCCTTTATCGACTGAAGGGGGCTTCCAGGATAATTGGATGGTTATGGATTATGGCTCGGTTGTTTTTCATATTTTCCGTCAGAAAGCAAGAGATTATTATGACTTAGATGGGATGTGGGGTGATGCACCCACGTTAGACTTAAAATTTAAAAAGGGTAAACACGAGGAAGAATAAAAGGAGTAATTATTGTATGTCGGATTCTTCCTATGCTCCAGACCGTTCACAATTATATCATGTTCGGTTAGTACGAATATTAGGACAGGGGGGAACGGGTATCGTATATCAGGGAGTTGATACTAAGAAAGGGGAACCAGTTGCAGTCAAATTATTCCGTGAGAATTTTTTTAGGAATCGATTACATTTATTGGATTTAGTTCAAAATGTGAAGAAATTTAAGAAGTTAAGGCATCACAATTTGGTGCAAATCTATGATTTTATTGATGGGGACGAAGGGCGATGTATGCTTATGGAGTTTGTGGATGGACCTAATTTGAGATGGTATCTTAATAATAGACCTTGGAATTTACAGGAGAGGGTTAATATTGTTGTTCAAGTATGTATAGGTTTACAGTTTCTTCATGATAATGGTTTTGTGCATCATGATTTTAAGCCAGCGAATGTTCTTTTCACAAGAAGAGGTCTGGTGAAGATAGCAGACTATTCGTTGTTCGGTAATAACTTCATATTAGAACTTTTGGATAGAAATATCAGCCAGCAGATAACCCCAATGTTTGTAGCACCTGAAGTTATTAGGGGTGAACGTGTAACTCCAAAGTCAGATTTATATTCCTTAGGTATTACGATGTATATGATGTTTACAGAAAAGCTACCTTTCCCAGTGGATAACCTACAGCAGTTGTATTATTGTCATGTGAATGTGATGCCTGAACATCCTTCTACCGTTAATCCTCGTTGTCCGATTGCTCTTGGCGATTTGATTATGAAGTTGCTATCTAAAAAACCAGAGAACCGTTTTCGCGATTGTGATGAATTGAGAATCGCCCTTACCAATGTAACACAAAGTAGAATTTAGGTTAGGGTGTTATACTCCAGTTGTTGTTTCACCTGTTATTGTTCCAGTATCTACGTTCGTGTCTGTATCTGTAGTTTCACCTGTAGGACCTGTGGCTTTCCATGGTGATTGGCGTGGAACCAATAACAGTCTGTCTATTATATCTGTTGTGGCTTGGAGCTTTATCTGAAAATTGCTGACCTGAGCCACGGCGGGAATAGTTGTAATTGTGAATATATGTTTGTTCTTTTTCATCTATAGAACCCTTTTTAATCAAGATGTTTTAATAAAAATAAATTCAATAATTTGGTCAGTAAGTTTTACTAAGAAATCTTTCCATGCTTGAAAATTGCTTACCACCTGCATTTTTGCGGGTTTCCGTGTCAAAACTCGGAGATGTTTCATTTTTTAATGCTCCTTTTATTTCAATAATAATACTACTATTTTTATCAAAATAGTATCAAAATGTCAAGTTTTTATTTAATAATATAATATATACTTTATTCTATCAATGTTTCCCATTCGTTGTAAAGTGAGTTAAGCAGTTCTTTTTTTATTTTTAAGTCTTGGTTGAGTTCCTTAATTCTTTGGAAATTTTTTGGATCTACGTTTGAGAAAGACATTTCTAACTCTTCAATTTCATTTTCTAATATTTCAATTTGTTTTTCGAGTTCTGCTCTTCGTCTTTCTTTTTTTCGTTGTTCGCGTTTTTCCTTTTTAGCTTCTTCAATGAGTTCTATTTTATCTGTTCGTGATTTTCTATTATGTGTAGGGGTTGATTCTGTCACTGTAACGTTTTTTTCTCTCCACAAATAGTGAGAGTAGTTGCCCCAGACCACTTCTGTTTTGTTTTCTTTGAGGACAATAAGCCTGTTGACGATTTGATCTAACAATTCACGGTCATGGGTTACGAGAATAATAGAGCCGTCAAAGACTTGTAGTGCGTTTTCCAGTGCTTCTCGTGAGGCGAGGTCCATGTGGTTTGTCGGTTCATCTAATAGAAGTACATTAGGTTTTTGTAGAATAAGTTTTGCTAAAGCAAGACGACTTTGTTCGCCTCCACTTAATGTCTTTACTTTTTTAAATACATCATCTCCATGAAACAGGAAAGCACCTAAAAATGTCCGAAGTGATGATGCTAATATTTCAGGGGCTATATGTTGAACTTCCTGAATGACTTCGTTTTCCGGATTTAAATTATGATGGTGTTGGTCATAGTATCCAATTTTTACATTATGTCCAAAACGAATAGTGCCCCCAGTTCCCTTGTGTTTACCGAGAATATGTTTTATTAAGGTTGTTTTTCCTGAACCATTGGGACCGATAATGCCCATTCGCTCATTTCGGTATAACTGGAATGTTACGTTGTTGTAAAGGACTTTGTCGCCGTATTGCATACTTAAATTTTCTGCATGAATAATGAGATGTCCGCTTTGTTTATTAGATTGAATTTGAAAATTTATTTTAGGGTCTACTTTTTTTGGCTCATTAACCAACGTGGTTTTACTGAGTTGTTTAATACGACTCTGGACTTGCCGTGCCCGTGTTTTTTTATATCGGAAACGTTCAATCCACTCTTCTTGTTTTCTTAATTCTTTTTCTTGTCGTTCATATAATTCTTGTTGTTTTAGGTATACTTCTTCTTTTGCATTACGATACTCTTCATAGGAACCAGGGTAAGATGTAATTTTTCCATTTTCGAGTTCTAAAATTCGTGTGGGGAATTTTGAAAGTAAACGTTGGTCGTGTGAGATTAGGATGATGGTTTTATTTGAAGAGATGAGGAAATCTTCAAGCCATTCTTTCCCTTCAATGTCTAAATAATTATCTGGCTCATCTAAAAGTAGTACATCAGCATCTTGAAGTAGAGATAGGGCTAATAATAAGCGTGTCTGTTGTCCACCACTTAATTCATGAAATTTTTGTCCCCAATTTTCGTGAGTGAATCCTAATCCAGTTAGAATTTTTTTAATAAGAGATGGATAATGATACCCACCATGTAAATGATAGAAGGATTGTAACTTTGCATATTCATTAAGTAATTCTGTTTGCCCTTGAGATATTTTAGTTTCCAGTATTTTTAACTGTTTTTCCACTTCCTTTAATTCATTAAAAGAGGTCTCTGCAATTTCGAGTAAAGTTAAGTTTGGTGGGAAAGATGGAATTTGTTCAAGATAAGAGATGCGTGTGTTTCTTTGACGTTCAATGATACCGCGGTCAGGTTCCAGTCGGTTTGCAATTAATTGAAACAAGGTTGTTTTTCCACATCCGTTTCGCCCTACAAGTGCAATATGTTCTCCTTGGTCTACCTGAAAATTTACATTATCCAATACAACTTTTCCTGGGAATGACTTGTAAATATTTTCAAATCGGATTAAACTCATACGTTTTTGTTATGACTGTAGTGTTTTTCCCCGTGTTTCCGTTGGATATCCCATAGTTTTGCATATTTTAGATATACAGAGAAGGCAGAAAGTCCACATAGAACCAAGCCGTGATAACCATCAAGAAAACCACGGCGTATAAAATACATTTTAATAAATCTCGCGATAGGTCGAAGTGTGAGGTCTACCCATGAGGTTCGTTTTCCCCGTTCATAGGCATCTTCTGCACCCCATGTTGTAAAACGGTGAGCGGTTTTTAAGTATTCATCAAAATTTCGGTAGGTATCATGGTACATTACTTCATGAATATATCCGCAGGAACCATCAACAATAACATGGCTGTGAACTCGTTGTTTTTTATATCTGCCTTTTGCTGTGCGAAACAAGCGAAGATTGTAATCTTTATGCCAGCCACAATGTTTTATAAGTTTGCCGAAGAAGTATGACATTCTACGAATATAATAACCATCGAGGCTGTTTGGGTCTTTTATTATTTCTTGTATTTTTTTTGCGAGTTCTGGAGAAACCCACTCATCTGCGTCTAATACGAGTGTCCATTCTGTAGTGATTTGTGGAATTGCCCAATTTCTTTGGTCTGCAGCGTTAATATATTCGTGGACTACGACATGATTTGTGTATTTCTTTACTAACTCTTCTGACCCATCATTTGTGTTTGGGTCTACTACGCAAAAAATATCGTCAGCCCAGGCGACGCTCTCAAGACAACGAGGTAATCGGTCACCTGCATTTGGAATTAATGTTAATATGGTGATACCTGGTTTCATAGTATTGTTCGTAGTTGGTTTTAAACCTATTTATAAATAGTTATTCTATCAATTTTTGATATACCGAAATTGTTTCCTCAACCATTCTTTGAACAGTAAAATAATCTTCAATATGTTTTTTTCCTTGTTTTGCCATATCTAAAGCTTTTTGTGGATTTTTTAAGATGTAGGTTATTGCTTCGGCAAGTAATGTAGGATTTTGTGCTGGCACTAATAGACCTGTTTTATTGTTTATAACCATTTCAGGGACGCCACCTGCTTCTGTTGCTACGACAGGTTTCTCACAAGCTAATGCTTCGAGCACGGAGGTACCTAATCCTTCTGACCAACTTGAAGAGACATAGACATCAGACATTTTTATAATCTGAGGGATATCTTTCCTATAGCCTAATAGTAAAACGTTTCCTTCTAAGTCATTCGCCGTTATTTCTTTTTGGAGAGTTTCTTTTAAGGGTCCATCCCCAGCAATTAAAAGCATACAGTTTGGAATTTGTTTTAGTACTTTCTTAAAAGCTTTTATCAGTGTAATTTGGTCTTTATGTGGAACGAGTGCTCCTGCATTGAAAAGAACATAGGTATTATTATCAATATTAAAGTTGCTTTTTGAATATGGTTGATTTTGAATATGAGATAAATCAATTGAACTTCTAACGACACAAATTTTTTGTTCAGGGATATTGTTTTCTTTTAGGATTTTTGCTACATAAAAAGAAACGGGTAGAATTATATCTACATGGTTATATTTCCATTTTGACACGAAATTATTGTGTGGTGGGAAACTAACACGTCGAGACACAACAATTTTAGGTTTATTATAAAAAAGTTTTGATATTATGGCTATAGAATGGGCATGGCTTGTATGTGCATGAATGATGTCAATCTTTTCTTTTTTTGCTATTTGTGCTATTTTCCATGCAGAATATAAATCAAATTCAGAGGAAAGTGGAAGGGTAATTGTTATCACGCCTGAAATCGTATTTAACTTTTTTATAAATTCACTGTCTTTTTTACCGACGGCAAAAATTTTGAAACCTTTATTAATTAGACCTTGAATAAGCCAGCATGCTTGTTGTTCACCACCTCTCCATGTCATTTGTTCATCTATGTGTAGTACGTGCATGAAAATACTCCAGAGCATGAAAATATGCTTCTATCGTTTTATTTATGAATTGTTCAAGGCTAAACATATTGATAGCACGTTTTTGTGCATTTATTCCCATGCTTTCACGTAATTCGGGATTCTTTACCAGTTCTTTAATTGCCTTTGCCAAAGGTTCTACGGTTCCTGCTGGGACAATTATTCCTTCAATGCCGTCTGATACTATTTCTGGTAAGCCACCGTAATTAGATGCAATAACAGGTTTTGCCTCTGCCATGGCTTCTTTAAGGCTGAATGAAGATGTGTCGCAGTCAATTGAGGGTAGTACTGCAATATCAAAAGCCTGGGTGCAGAACGCCATATCTTTCCGATAGCCTGCAAAAACAACCCTGTCTGTTATTTCTAAGTCTTTTACCTGTTTTTTTAGTTCCTGCTCGAGTGAGCCAGCCCCTAATATTAAAACCTTAACCTCAGGACATTCAGAGGCAATACTTTTTATTGCCTGCAATAAGAAGGTGTGTCCTTTTGCAGGAGTTAATCGTGCGGAGATTCCACAAACAACATCGGTTTCTTTAAATCCAAATTCGAGTCGTGCTTTTTTTCGCATAACCTCATCAGGCTTAAATTCGGAGATATTAACACCGTTATGGATAGAACAAATCCGATTTTCTGGAAAGTTGTTTTGTTTAATTAGGTTTTGCCGAACCATTTCGCAAACAGCGATGTGGTAATCAGTACATTTAAAGTTTAACCATCGATTAAAATAATGATTTTTTAATGGGTATGTGTTATGACGTGTTCGAACAAGACAAAAACGATGTGATAAAAGTTCATTTGCGATGGCAGAAGTCCAGTGGTCTTGAGAACCATTTGCATGAATTATGTCTGGTTTTAAGTTGAGAAGGAGATTTTTGAATGTGCGAATGTCTTTTAACCATGACTGGGGTCTTAAACCACCTTTGAAGTTGAAAATGTTTAAAGGAATGTATTGAAATGTTTTTGAGAATTCAACGAAAATGCTTTCTTTTATACATCCAACGTAAACTTCGTGCCCTTGCTGTGTTAAACCATTGGCAAGTCTACAAATATATGTAATTTGCCCTCCACCTTTAATATGTGGGTCGGTGAGTAAGATTTTTAAAGGTTTTTTATCTTTTGTCATCATTTTGATTTATATTTTAAACGAATAAATTTAATAATCATAACTTAAGGGGGAAAAAATCATTTTATTATACTCAAAAGTGAAGCAGGAATGGTGTTATTTAGGTTTATTATTTTATTGAAGAGGAAGTTAATTATTTTCAGGGGTGGTATTTGTTTGTTCCGTTTGTTGAGGCTCTAATGTGATGTCATTCTGATTATTTAAGGGAATTTCTTCTATTTTTTGGGATTCCTTAAGGATTTCAGAAACTTTTTGATTTACATCATCGAGATATTGAATGGCACTGTTAAGCTCTTGTTCAATAGTTTCTAATGTCTCATCTTTGTTCATTTTAATTATTTTTTTCTTTTTCATAGAAAATCCTTTTTCATACATTATTTAAGTCTTGTTAGTAGTACTGGACATTCAGCTGTATGAATAATGGAACTGGTATTACTACCTAATAACCATTCATGAACGCGGTTTTTTCCAAAGGCACCCATAGTTACAATTACAGGGGAAACTTCTTTGATTATATTTAATATTCCATTTACTGGTGAGTTATCACGGATAAGATGAGAAGTTAGATTCACTTTATTTGCTTCGAGATAACTGATAGCTTCATTTATAACTTCTTCTTCTGGTGGGTTTGATACATGGACAACATGGCAATTGGTATTCCAGAGTTTTGTTAGTTCAGCGGATATACGTAATGCTTCTCGAGCGGAAGAAGAACCATCGTAAGCAAGAAGGATAGGTCCTGGATGAAATTCAGACTGATTTGTGATAATCACAGGTCTTTTGGAACGGCGTATTACCGCATGTGTTGTCCCTCCCATGAATCCATCTAACCAACGGGTGTGTTCCCCAGATTTAACCAAAATTAAAATATCACATAGTTCGCTATGTTGTAATATACTGCTGGAAACAATGCCAGTTGTAAGAATTTTTTCACAAGGAACATTGTTCTTAATGCATTCCTCTTCACAAACATTAAGATATTGCATTCCACGTTCTTCTAATAGTGTTCGTATCTGATTTTGGTAGTTTGTCCATGGAGTCATGCCTAATACAGTTCCGACATCGCGAAATAAAGGACCCTCTAACAATTTAATATCAACTACATGTATAAGAATAATCGTTCCGTTTTGTTTTTTTGCCCAATTTAATGCATATTTAAACCCTTTCTGGGCTTGTTCACTACCATCTATGGGCACTAATATTCGCTGGAACATTGTTATGATTTATTTCTCCTAATGAATTCACCAAAATTTTTTAGGATGTTAAGTCCGAATTGCTGACTTTTTTCGGGATGGAACTGGACGCCCAAGACTGCTTTGTCTCCAACCATGCATGGAAATGTAATACCGTATTCACAGGTTGCCAGAATGATGGATTTATCCTCTGGTTTGGGGTAGTAGCTATGAACAAAATAGGCATACCCACCTGAATTGTTAGGTAGTAGGGGATTGGTTTTGTCCTTTACGGGTTGGACAAAATTCCATCCCATGTGTGGAACTTTCAGTCCAGTAGTCTCAGTGGGAGGGAAACGAACTACACCTCCTTTAAAGATACCTAAACCTTCTGAGCCTCCACCTTCTTCACCATATTCGAAAAGTAATTGTAAGCCTATACAAATACCGAGAAGAGGTTTCCCAGTTTGAACGAATTCTTTAACTGGTTCAACGAAGCCTTTACGTTTTAAGCCCTCATAACAATCGCGAAACGCACCGACGCCTGGTAATACAGCCGCATCAGCTTTTATTAAGTCAGATGGGTTTTCAGAAATTATTGCATCTAACCCAACTTTTTCAAGTGCTTTTTGAGCACTTCTTAAATTTCCCATTCCATAATCGATAATAAGAATCATGAGTCAATGATACCCTTTGTCGAGGAACCATATTTAATGTAATTTGGGTTTTCTTGAATGGCGTTTAAGAATGCCTTTGCGAAGGCTTTGAAGATAGCCTCAATGCAATGGTGTGTATTTTTTCCATATCGCAATAGTATATGAAGAGTTATTTTAAAATGGTTTGTGAAAGCCTTGAAGAACTCTTCTGTAAGTTCAATATCGAAGTTACCCAGTTTTACATGTGGAAGTTCAGCGGAAAAATAAAGGTATGGTCTTCCGCTTAGGTCTATCACAACTTCTGATAATGCTTCATCCATTGGGATGACTGCATGCCCAAAACGATTCCTTTTCTCCAAATCAGTAAAAAGTTGAGCACATGCTTTTCCGAGACAGATGCCAACATCTTCTACGGTATGGTGTGCATCGACATTTAAATCTCCCGTTGCTTTTAATTTTATATCGATACCAGCATGTCTTGAAAATAGTGATAGCATATGGTCTAAAAAACCAACACCTGTATTTATTTCAGATATTCCTGTTCCAGGGTAGCCAAGAATTAAATCAATTTCTGTTTCTTTTGATTTTCGATGGACTTTTGTTTCTGACATGATGATGTCCTTTTTTTATTATTAAAAAAATGATACGGTTTATCTACCATGATGTAATCGTTCAGCGAGGAATGGGTGTAGGCTGGCTTCCAATACCTGTTGGGCAGTAACTTCAATATTGTATTCAATTCGGATTTGACGATAGGTAATGGTTTCTGTATCTAAAATTCCAAAAGAAGCACGTGCATCCCCATCTCGTGGTTGTCCAACAGAACCTGGATTTATAAAATATGTTTTTCCATCTTTTAGTTTGAATGTGCCATCTTCGTCAATACTATATGTTCCTTCTGAGGAAATAACACTGGGAATATGAGTATGCCCATAAAAACACAAAGTTACATTTTGTTCTTCGAAAAAATATAAAAATGGAGGGACATCTTCCCATGTGAAGATGTAAGTATTATGATTTTTGGGGGCACCATGAACTGCGGCAAAATCTCCAAAATTTAATGTGTCTGGTAATCGTTGTAGCCATTCGCGATTTTCTTCAGTTAGTTCCCTTCGAGTCCATAAAATTGCAGGTAGAGCAACCGCATTAAAACCCCAAGGTTCTTCTAACTCACATGCGACAGCATCATGGTTGCCAAGGATGGTTGGTATATCTCTTTCTTTGAGAATGTTAATACATTCATTTGGAGATGCGTTGTATCCAACAACATCTCCTAAGCATACAATCCGTTCTATTTTCTCTTTATCAATAGCATCTAATACTGTTTTTAATGCTTCAGCATTAGCATGAATATCGGAAATTATTGCGTATAACAATGATACACTCCACGTTACAGAATAATCTTAACAATTTTATTTGTATAAATCTGGCCAATGTTATTATTTCTTAATATTTTGCAAAAAAACGGGTATAACTTTCAACAATGAGACTTATTGGAACTTTTTGTTTTTTGTAGTGTTTATTATTATGAAGTATCGAAGAATGAAAAGTAAAACTTAAACAGAAGGAGTTTATGTTATGAGCAAAAGAACAACATTATTAATCACTACTGGGATATGCCTTTTATTTGTTGTGGGTTGGGCTATGGCTCAGCCTCCAGCTAACCCTCCACAAGAACCTGCTCCACAGTCTGCTGGAAATGTGCAGAATCCACCACCTCCTCCATCTCCGCCACTACCGCCTGGACCACCTCCGAAACCGGAGAATGTTTTTAAGCAGGCGGACAAGGATGGGGATGGAAATCTAAGTTTAGAAGAGTTTAAAAATTTACATTTAAATCGTAGACCAGGAGCCAAACCCCTACCTCCGAATAAGATGGGTCCTCCTAACAATCAACAAAAAGGCAAAAAAGGTGGTGGACCCCCTGCTAACGCAGGACAATGTATGGCAGGACAACCTATGCAGGGTGCAGGAAATCCTCCAGGGAAAGGAGCTGGTAAAATGCAGAAAGGGCAGGCTCCTGGTGAAGGGTTACGTATTAAGGCTGAAGAAATATTTAAGGGAGCAGATAAAAATGGTGATGGAAAACTTACTCTTGATGAATTCAAAACTATAAGACCCCCACGTCCACCTCAACCTCCTGCTCCTGGGCAAGGAGGACCAAAGGGAAAACCCTCTGCTGAAGGCCCGAGACCTGGTGGACCGTGGACCCTTGATGCTATGAAAGAGGCGGATAAGGATGGAGATAAGAAGGTCACTTTAGATGAACTAAAAGCAGTTAGACCACGTATGAATGAAGAGCGATTTAAGTTAATGGATGCGAATAGCGATGGTTTCTTGACAGAAGAGGATATAAAAGCATGGCCACAGGTAATGCAGAATAAATTTAAGGAATTTGATACAGATAAGGATGGAAAATTATCTCGGGATGAAATCAAGAAGATGTTTCCAAATATGAGTGATGAAGCATTTAAACGTAAAGATTTAAATCAGGATGGTTATTTGTCGCTTGATGAATTAAAACTACGTCCACAGAAAAATTAGGAACCTGATTGACCCGATATTTTAAGCTCCTTTGGGGATATTGCAAAATATCCCCATTATTTATTTTTAGGTGTGTTAGTAATGGGTGAGAATTGTTCAATATAAATACAAAGGAGTCCAACGCTAACCACACTTAGGAAATTGGCACCATGAGCTAATATAGCGATAGCCCTTGCAATGTTAATATCGATATTAGGGACTGTTAGAAATAGCCCACCCATAACACCGACATGAAATTGTCCAATAAAGCCTGGTGCTCCTGGAACACTAATTAAGAATGAAATTAAAGCGATACTTACAGGAGGAGTATACCATGGATATTGAACATTAAATGCTTTGAATAGAAAAATGTAGGATAACCAAAAACATCCCCATGTGAGACATGAAAAGAAGACAGCCCCGATAATCGCTTTAGTATCTTTTATCATGCTTATGGCTTCTCGTATATTTTTAACTAAATGGGTTAAAAAAAGGATAAGCCGTTCACCTAATATCTTTTCAGCAATTTTTATGTGTTGTAGAAATCGGTTGGAATATAGATAAAAGAATATACATAGTCCAAATATTAGACCAATGATAGTTAATGTGATGATGGCAGCTTTTTGGATTAGATTGGCAGGTAAAGTGATGTTAAAAATTTCGGGTGGTAATGTAATGTCCTGTTTTGGATGGAAACCGATAAGGGCAAAGATTAAGATGACAAGCAAACCAAGCAAATCTGTGGTGCGGTCTAATGCGACATACGTTAGACTTTTTGACAACGGGATTTGTGTAAACTTAGTTAGTGCTCCAGCACGAACTGCTTCACCGATTCTTCCTGGGAGTAAAAAATTTGCCAGAAATCCTATTTGTGTTGATGTAAACAAGTGTCTGAAAGAAGCCTGGTCATTGCTGTTTACTATAAAATGCCAACGAATAACCCGTGTCACAAAAGAAATCAGGATTGTACCGATACATAATAGAAAAAGCCATAGATTGCATGTTTTGATAGCATTCCATAGCTCTGTAAAATTTGTTGTTCTGAATACAATCCAGAGCAGAAAAATTCCTATTGCTGTTGCTACAAGAAAACGAATGATTTTACGCATATTTGAAGTGTATTTGTTAGTTTGATTTGTAGAAAGTATACAGGATTAAGGGTTGTTGATTATAATTTGAATCGTTTTAGTTCTTCTACTAAAGTAGACGTCACCTGATTTTCTAAATCTTTTAGGTCACCATCATTTGTGATAATCCAATTTGCTATTTTTCTTTTGCTTTCTGGGTCTTTTTGGGCTTTGATACGTTTAAGTGCATCGTCATACGTTAATTGTCTATTTTTCATGAGACGCTGTATTCTGACTTCCTCTGATGAGGTTACTAATATAAGTCCATTTAACCAAGGAGGTAATGTTTCATCATCTTCTCCGATGAGTGCGGATTCAATAATAACGATATTAAAGCCCTCATTTTTTGCTTGTTGTATCATTTCTGCTATTTTAGTGATCACATGTGGGTGAATAATTTTATTAATTTCTCTCCTTTTCTCTGGGTCTGAAAAAACAAAATCCCCAAGTTTATTACGGTCTATTTCTCCATTGGTAAGAATATCGCCCCCAAATTTTTCTACAAGGGTATTTTTTATATTTTTGTCTAATAATATTGTATGTGCGATATTATCTGAGTTAACAATATAGAAGTTGTGTTTTTTGAGGATACTTGCAACTTCGGATTTTCCACTTGCAATACCACCTGTAAGTCCTATAATTAGCATGATTTTCTCTTTTATATTTAAATATGATGTTCGTTAATCATTTTGATATAGAATGATTATAAAAAAATGATGTGTTTTATGTATAGGTAGATAGTATAATAAATTATGATGATTTGGAAAGAAATAACATGATAAATCTATCTGCACCTTTTTCTTATGAAGCAATACCTCTTATTAAGGCTATTGAGAATCATCCTTCAATTCACTTTGAATGGGGTGAATGGCAAGAAGTAAAGCGAGATTTTAAAGAAAATAAAGTTGATGGGATACTATGTCCGCCTTTAGAAGTGTTGGAATTCCCTGGAAGTTTTGTAATACCAGGAGTTGGTATTGCTTCCTGTGGAAAAATACCATCTCCTTTTTTATGTTCTTCATATTCTATTGATAGTTTAAGGAAAATAGTTGTGAGTAGTAAGTTTGATTATTGGAAAAAATGGTTAGAAATTATATTTAAGATTATGACTAAATCGCCTATAGATGTTTTTTCATATGATAAATATCCTTATGAAGATGATGTGGGTTACTTGCTTGATGTATTGGAATTTAATAATGAGAACGTAAGATTTCAGAATAGATACAATTTGGGAAGTTTGTGGAAGAAGATTACTTCATATCCTTTTGTTTGCTGGGTATGGTTATGTCATGGAAACTCAAATTATAAACAAATACGTAGTGTGCTTGGCTATATATGGGATGTGGCTAAAGAAAATTTGAAAAGTTATCAGAGAGGAAATATGATAGAAAGCGAATTATTGGATTCTCAGAGAAATACATTCTCAGATTTAGAGGATGTTTATTATAGTCTTGCCTCATTAGAATTTGAAGGTATGCATTGGTTTATAGAAGAAGGAAAACGGGTTAAAGTTGTTCCGGAGGAGTCAGAGTTTCATCTTTGTTGAAAGATATATCTGAAGAAGGTTCATATAACTTTTTTTCCATTACAATTGCATCCTCTTGTGTTCTCACATAATATTTGTAGCGAATACCAATTGTTTGAAACCCCATTTTTTCATATAAACAGCGTGCAGGATGATTACTTTCTCTCACTTCCAAGATTATTTTTTTGGCGTGTTCTTTTTTGACTTGACTAAAAATAAAATTCATAAATAATGTTCCCAGTCCTTTTCTACGGTATTCTGGTGCAACAGTAAATTTTGTAATATGTGCTTCATCTGCCCCTAACCAATACCCAGCGTAACCAATTAAATTGTCCTCGATAAAGAATACAAAAAACTTGCCCATTTGATTATCTATTTCAGGCAAGAAAAGTTCTCTTGACCATGCATCGGGGTACGACATGACCTCCAATGAGTGAACCCTATCTACATGTTCCTCTTTCATGAGATATATCTTGATTTGGGTATTATCAGGTCCAATTATTATGTCGAAAGGTTCTGACATTTTCTTCTTTTTTCTTCAGGTTGTGATAAACGAAGATATATTGGAAGTATCTCATCTATATCTTTTCTGTATCCTTGCTCCCAAAGCATTAACGCTTCAATACCAACTGTTGTTGCACGTGGATGACTCCACCAATCTTCGCCCTGGATGACATCAGGGATAGATTCTTGAATATTTTTTTGATATAGATTGGCACCTTCACCGAAGATATAAATAGGGAATGGAGACGAGTCTTTGCATGTTCTCAATAAATTTAGAAATTCTTCTATACTTCCTAAAAAATTTTCGTATACTTTTTGTCTCTCTCCTTTAGTAAATTGATAAATCCCTGCGTAAACTTCTTTCATACGAGCATCAAGAATGGGGCATACAATCGCATTGTAAAAGGGGGCTAATCGTGTCATTGCGTCTAATGTGGATACACCTACGAGTGGAATATTCTTTGCAATAGCGAGCCCTTTCCATGTGGCAAGCCCTATTCTTAACCCCGTAAAGGAACCAGGACCTAAGGACACAGCCAATAAATTTACATCATCAATAGTTAGTTGAACTTCATCAAAAAGAGATTGAACTATGGGAATTATTCTTTCTGAATGTTTTTTCCCAGCACAAATAGAAATTTCCCCTAATGATTTGTTTTTATTGAGCAACGCTACGGTATTTACGTCTGTGCTTGTGTCTACTGATAAAACTATCATATTTAAAATAAAATACCTTTTTATTAAATTAATTATGATAAGTTCATATATTAAAAAATAAATTATCTAAATTAGAGGAGATTTGTTTTCTTATTTGTTTAAGGTGTTTGATAAATTCTTAATTAACATTTTAAGTTCTTTTCCCGCCTTGAAAGTTACTACATAGCGGTTAGGTACTTCAACGACTTCGCCTGTTTTCGGATTTCTGCCCTTTCTTGGGGCTCTTTTTTTTACATCAAATACACCAAAATTGCGTATTTCCCATCGTTTCCCTTTGCCCAGACTGTTTACAATAATTTCCAATGCGGTATCGATGGTTTTGGCAACATCGCTCTGGGTAAACCCCAATTTTTCAGAGACGAGATTGACCAAATCTTTTTTGGTCATGGTGTTTGACTGCATTTCATTTCCAGGTTCCATTATTGGACTCCTTATGTAAGGTTGTTTTTTTCATAATCTAATTGTAAAATGTATTTAATCACTAATTATATTATATATTCAAATATTTTTTAATAATAAATCAAAAATTATTATTTAGGAGATTAAAGATGTCTAAAAAGAAAAATAGTTTATTAGTCCTATTGATTTTTATATTAGGTTTTTTTGTTGGACTGGATTTTGATGATTTTGTAGGTTGGATATTAAAAAAGCCTATCCCAATTGGAGAATTAACTAAACCGCCGGAAGGTGAAGGTTGGATAGATTTGCTTTCATCAGAAAATAGGCTATTTTGGAAAAATGTTACTGATGAGAAAGATATATTTGAGATTCAAGAGGATGGGACTATTCATATTTTTGGGAGAACATTGTATCCATTGAGGTATGTAGGTTATGTAGGACAGAGTTTTTCAAATTTCCAATTACATCTTGAATTTAAACTTACAAAAAATGCAAACAGTGGTGTATTTTTACGTTCTCAACCTAATGATCCGTTATATCGTGGTTTTGAAGTACAAGTATTAGAAGATTATGGTAAACCACCCAATAAAAATAGTTGTGGAGCCATCTATGATATTACAACTCCAATGTATAACATGTCCTTTCCACCAGGGCAATGGAATTCGTATGATATTGTAGTGGATGGACAAGAAGTACAGGTATCTATGAACGGTTGGTTGATAATTCACACTTATTTAGATAAGATGACAACACCTTTAGGAAAATTCCCTGTTGCCTATGCAACGTTACCAAAAGAGGGATATTTATTATTACAGGACCATGGAGGGGAAGTATGGTATCGAAATATTAAAATAAAACCATTACCATGATAATATATTGTTTGTAAAAGCAGTTTAATAATATAGATAATATGAGTAATGTCATATATAGATTAACAATATTAACAAAAGGTTTAAGGATATGAGCAAGAAAGGGTTTACATTAATTGAACTGTTGGTTGTTATTGCCATTATTGGCATACTTGCGGCAATTTTATTGCCGGCATTAGCACGTGCCCGTGAGGCGGCAAGACGTTCGAGTTGTCAGAATAATTTAAAACAGATGGGTCTCGTCTTTAATATGTATGCAAACGAAGCAAAAGGAGAACTGTTCCCTTATATGAAATTGTTTGATTGTAGTGGTAATTATGCACGTGATGCTACTTTTGATGGGAACCTTATATACCCTGAGTATTTAACGGATGTAAATGTTTGTGTTTGTCCTTCGGATTCCGATGCGGAAAATGTTCGAAGGTCATTCCACAAAGATGGTGATTTATCCCAGCCTGTAGAACCATGTAGATTAGCGAGAGGTAGTTATTATTATTTGGGTTGGGCTGTACATCCGGATGTTGTATTAAACCCCGGAGTTCCAGTGCCAACCGATTTAAGTCAAATTGATTTGTCTGACCCACTTACAACTGCATTGACATATGTAAAAGCAGACATTGTTTTACAGGCGTATAAAATTTATGATAGTAATACGCCTCTTCAAGAGAGAATAGACGCGAAATTAAAAGATTTAGGTTCTGTCCCGAGATTAAGGATGGGGATTGAAAGATTTTTGATAACTGATATTAATAACCCCGCAGCCTCTTCAAAGGCGGCGAGTGAAATCCCAATTATGTGGGATGAAATTGCTGTCTATGGTTCAGCAGCAACATTTAATCACGTTCCTGGAGGAGGTAATTGCCTATATATGGATGGTCATGTCGAATTTTTGCGTTGGCCAAGCAAATTCCCTGCGGACCTGTTAGGAATGATATTAACAAACCTGTTCTGATATATAATTCGTGCTTAAAATTGAGGGATATTTAAGTTAAAAATTTAATAAAAGGGAATTGTTATGCTTGATTTCTTGAAAGAAAAGGATGTCCGTTCCCGTTTTTTGTTATCTCCTGTACGTATTGTATGGAAAAGTGATTCTGTTCAGGAACTTGATTTAAATGGGTTATTTTCGCAACCACAAAAGCCTTTTTCGATAAAGTATGATAAGGACATACCACCTTCTTTTGTTCTCGATTTTGGGAGGGAAATTCATGGAGGAATTCAGTTAAGTCAAGGGATGGTAAAAGATAAAACTCCTTTACCGCTCCGAATAACTTTTGGGGAATCTGTGGCTGAGGCAATGGGAGAACCTGACCAAGACCATGCCATTCATGATACAACAGTTTTTTTACCGTGGTATGGAAGTAATGAAGTGGGAACTACGGGATTTCGGTTTGTAAAAATAGAAATGCTTAAACCCGGAACTGAATGGTTGTGCACGGGAATAAAAGCGGTGGTTCTCATTCAAGACCTTGAATATTTGGGAAGTTTTAATTCTGATGATGAATTTTTGAATAAGATTTGGAAAACAGGAGCGTATACAGTACATTTGTGTCTACAAGATTATTTGTGGGATGGAATTAAACGAGACCGACTTGTTTGGATAGGGGATATGCATGTAGAAACTGTTGTTTTGAGTTACTTATTCGGTTATAACGCAACAATAGAAAAAAGTTTAGATTATGTTCGTGATAATACACCATTACCGGGATGGATGAACGGAATTAGTTCTTATTCCTTATGGTGGCTTATTATCCAAGATTATTGGTATTTTATGCTTGAGCGAAAAGATTACCTAAAGCAACAAAAGGAATACATCAAAGGTTTGGTTAGACAACTTATTCAGTGCGTTGAACAAAATGGGAAAGAGGTATTACCGGAGACTCGTTTTTTAGATTGGAGCACTGCTGGGAATAAAGATGCTATTCATTCTGGTCTTCAATCTCTTTTATTTTGGGCTTTATGTTGTGCAGAGAGATTACTAATTATCTTGGATGAAACAGAATTAGCTAACCAATGTAAACATGTTGGAGAGGTAATGAAAAAATATCGTCCTCCTGAACATCAGGTCAAACAATCGCGTGCATTAGGTGTCATAGCAGGTTTAGAGAATCCTGTAATAGTCAATGAGGAATGCTTTAAGAAAAATCCATTGGAAGGACTGTCTACTTTTTACGGTTTTTATGTATTGCAGGCAAAAGCAATAGCAGGTGATTTGTCAGGGGCTTTAGATTTGATTTGCAATTATTGGGGTCCGATGTTAAAAATGGGTGCTACAACATTTTGGGAGCATTTCGATGTGCGATGGTTGGAAAATTCGGTACCAATTGATGAAGTTGTCCCTAAAGGGGCAAAAAGTATCCATAGAGATTTTGGGGAACACTGTTATGTCGGTTTAAGACATAGTCTCTGTCACGGTTGGGCTTCCGGTCCGACGGCATGGTTAATGCAATATGTCCTTGGTTTACAACCTTCTGCCCCATCATGGAAAAAAGTTAGAATTAGTCCTTATTTGGGGGATAGATTGACATTTGCAGAAGGGAGTGTGTCAACTCCATTTGGGATTATTTCTGTACGTCATGAAAAGCAGAAGAATGGAGAAATAAAATCTCAGTTCAAGGCACCGAAGGAAGTAGAAGTTATCCTTGTTGGAAAAAAATAAGTAATGGAAAAGGATGTTAGATGTTTCAAGATGTTATGAATGCAGGAATATTGGCAATTATTGAGGGTATAACAGAGTTCCTTCCTATTAGTAGTACAGGGCACTTGATAATTGCGGAACACTGGTTTTCATTACAGGGAGACAAAACTTTTCAAGATACTTTCCTTGTTGTTATTCAGTTTCCTGCTATTTTGGCTGTTTTACTATATTTTTACAAAACGTTATTACCCCCAGTTAGAGATGTTGAAAAGGTAAAAGAATGGGTTTTTTTATGGGTAAAAATTTGTGTAGCATTTATACCTGCGGGTGTTTTAGGGTTCTTTTTTGATGATTTTATTGATTTTTATCTATTTAATCCACTTACAGTTACTATCTCTTTAATTGTTGGTGGGATTGTTTTAATATGGATAGAACGACTCCAAATAGGCAAAAAGGATTTATCTTCGATTGCTGAGGTATCAATATATTTTTGTATTGCGGTAGGTATATTTCAATGTATAGCAATGATTCCAGGTGTCTCACGTTCTGCAGCAACAATTATTGGAGCTATGCTTTTAGGTGTTACCCGTAGCGTAGCGGTAGAATTTTCTTTTTATTTGGCAATTCCAACCTTAGCGGGTGCAAGTGGATTGAAATTGTTAAAACACGGTTTCAGCTTCTCTTCAGAAGAATGGCTTTTACTTTTAATCGGTTCAATTATTTCTTTTATAGTTGCTTACCTTGTTATCGCTTTGTTTTTAAGATATGTAAAATCACATGATTTTAAAGTTTTTGGTATTTATCGTATTGCTCTTGGTGTATTAGTCATAATCTTGTTGTATTTGTTATAAAAAACACCCTTTTTCGTATTCGGAAAGGGTGTTAAAAGTGTCGAACCGAAGTTTTTACTGAATGGAACTATACAATTTTTGGATTGTTGATTTGGGTTCGCCAGACATTTGTTTTTCTGCGAGTTTTACTACGACTTGTTCGAAATTAGGAGGTCTTGCTGATATAATTTCCTGCTCAATTTGTGTGGCTACATTTGGTGGTAATCCTTCCTGAAAGCCCCAAACAGGAGTAATCGAGTTTGGCTTTATATTCTGGAATACGCCGATATTCTTCCCATCTAAAGTTCGATAATATACACCCCAAGAACCCTTCATTAAACATTCAGCCCATTTGTTGGTGGGTGTTCCTAATGAGTCTTTAACGTTAATTTTCGCATAGAAATATTCTTGCTTTTTCGCAAGTTCAATCTCGTTCTGATATAAGTTTGTAAATTCCTGCTGAAGTTCAGGGCTGACCCAATTTGCAGATTCTGCTTTCTGCCGTAAAGATTCTGCACGAGCAAGACGTTCATGAAGAGCATACTTTTCCGGAGTTAGAGGGAGTGATTCTTTTATTTGGATAATCAATTTGTCAAGATTTACTAAAAACGCCTCTTTAATAGCGAGACTTCGGGCATTAGCTTCTTCGAGTTGTCCAACCTGATTTGTGAGCCGTTCTATTTCCGCTAAAAGTCCATTTTGGCGTGCCTTTATAATTTCTGTTTCGTTTAGAAGGTTTTCATACGCTTCTTGTGCGGACACAAATTGTTCGTTCTTTGCGGCAATGTCTGCTTCGACAGCTTGCAATGTGGATTGCTTTTCGTTAAGTTGTGCAGTGAGTGTCTCTAATTCCTGCTGTTTGTTTTTTAATTGAGTTGAAACTGCTTCTAATTCATCTTGAAGGCGTTTTACTTCTTCAGGGCTTAGAGATACTCCGGGAACATTACCCTGAATTCTCCGCAATTGTTGTAATTCTGATTCTGTTTGTTTTAATTGGTCTTGTAACTGGGTAATTTTTGCATTGGCTGGATTTGGGAGAGGAAGATAGTTTGTAAGGTATGGACCTGCGACAATACCAATAATAAGTGCAACAATAGCCAGAATAGGTGCTAATGGAACACGAAGTTTCTTTTTCCCAGGTTTGGTTGGAGCCTCTCCTTCAATAGGTGCCTGGGTTGAAGTCGTAGGTGCAATTGGTGGAGTAACTCCGGGTCCCGTTCCACCTGTGAATTCAGGAATTGGTGTCTCCAATCCTACTCCCATTGGAGCCCCGAAAATGTCGGTTCCTAATCCAGCTCCAGATCCACCGCCGGCAGGTGCTCCCATTCCAAAGCCGGAGTCAACAGGACCGAAATCTGGTGATGGTGATTGTGGTCCACCAAAGATTGGTGTTTCCATGATCTGGGTAGGTGCAGAAGTAATCGTGTCTGAAGGGGTTCCTGATTTTAGGTCGAATGCACCACCTTTACTTCCACCGCCAAAAGCACTGTCAGTGAGAGGTGTCTCAAGTCCTGATTCAAGGCTCATAGGTCCGGGACCTATTTCAGGTGTTTCTGGTGAGAAGTCACTATCTGCAGCAAGGTCCTGAAAACTGGGTTTTTTGGGGGTAGATTTAGATGGCGGTTGTAGCCCGCTACTGTCAGAAGCACTTTGTAAATCAAACTCTGAAATAGGGCTTTTAATGTTACCTCCTGTGGGTTCCGGTACAATAATATCTATATCACTTATAGGAGGTAACCCCCCTTCGAAATCTTCCTCTTTAGATTTTTTTATTGCATCCGAGTCAAATGAAGATAGAGGAGGAAGCTGACTATCTAAATCGCCTACTTCCCCTGTATCAAAATCACTTAACGGAGGTAAATTTCCCAGTCCAGAGTCACCACTTGGAAATTCTTCCTTCTTCTTCTTTTCTTCTTCAGGATTGAAAGGTTTCTCAGGCATTTTTCATCTCCATAGTTATATAGTTATTTACATTATATGTTTCTATTTTATTCTATTTTTAAATTCTATCATTTTTTTCATGCTTTGTCAAGAAAAATGTCAAGAATTATTATATAGAATACTCTTCTTATGTCGCCAAATCCAAACTGGATATAAAATAATATATATTATATTTTATTATTTTATGGTTTTACCACACCAATTGTTAATAAAATGTTTGCGTATAACCTCTGGTCGCCAGTAACAATTTGTAAGCATGTTTCAGAAGAAGAGGCGTAGTCATAAAAATCAAACCGATTTAGTTTAATTAGGTTTATATGAGGTAATAGTTTTCGGAAATCTTTAAAAATTTCAGGTTCTTCTCCGGAATCGGGACACATAACAAAAGCCTCTTCAATTTCCACAGCTGTTAATATTGCTTCAAGTACATCAGTAACTTTTACCATACCGGGAAGAAGATTTAAATAGACTGTTTCCGCACTTACTCCTTCTTTAGTGCTTGCAGGATAATTACCATCCGTAATTAAAATTTTAGAGCCGTGTCCAGCAGAAGCTAACGCATATAGTATTTCAGGATGTAAAAGTCTTTGTTTTAACATAGTATTACCCTTTATTTTATTACATTATTTTATTTAAAGAGGTGTGTTTTCAACAGCGAGATAAGATGGGACATTCATTTCGTTACCTAATAATATGGTTCGAACTGAGGTTGATAATTTTTCATCTATATTTTGAATTTTTGAGGATATAATTTGATACGTTTTAATATCCCCGAGTGCCAAAGATGATTGTGCAATGAACCAAAGGGCTTCTATTCCATAAGGAGCGAATTCTTTCTGTTTGATGAGAAAACTAACGGGGGTTAATGTGTCTATTGCGTCTGAAAATTTTCCAGTATGAAATAGAGTCTTACCTAATGAAAGCCATGTTTCAATTTCATCTTCATTCATAAAGGATATTTGTTTATCTGTGATTCCAGCAAACTTTTTTATTCGTTCGTATATTTTGGTTAATTCTTGATATTCTCTTTTTGCACCAGGATAGTTTTTCAAAATTTCTTCGTAAGTTACAGCAAGATTATATCGGACACGTGTTGTATTTGGATTGTAAGATAAAGTGCTTCTAAAGATAGTTTCATTATCTTTCCATTCCTCATTGCGTAGGTAGGTTAAGTAAAAGAAAGCTACAGTGATGATTAACAATACTACATTAATTATTGGTAATAAATAATAATTATAGTTATTTATTTTAGGTAATTTTTTAGAAGTTACTACATAATAGATAAGTTCAAAAAAGCACCACCAGAAACCAATCATTGGAGTATACATCCAATGTTCTGCTTGTGGTGCGTTTAATGTAAAAAATCCAGAAATAGGAAACCAAGTAATTAGAAACCAAAGAGCAGATATAAGAAGGCGATACGATTTATTTTTTAACGACCAGAAACAAAGGAACATAATGAAGATTAAGAAAATGTATCCGAGTAACATGGTCCAGATAGGTGTATTTTCAAGGGTTTGTTCCATGTGTAAATGAATAGGAAAAAATAAAACGCGTATATAAAAAGCAAAGGATTGTCCCACTTCAATTATTTTTTCTCCCCATGTTTTAGGAATATATGCACTTTTTTCTGCAAAACTGAGAACTGTTAACCGAAGGGAGATATATATAACCGCTACAATAATTGTAAGTAAAAGAGGTAACCATTTCAGGACTTTATTGTGTGATACTACTTCTGATGAAATTTCTTTTTTGGAAAGATACCACAAAATTAATAATAACAAGAAGGGGAAAATATTACTGGATTCTTTGCTTAACAACCCTGCCCAAAAAGATATTGGGCATATTAATAAAAAGAAATACTTTTTTAAGGAGACATCTGTTTCCACATATTTTATTGCTGTAATTAAACCCAGTAACATGAAGGTAGCGGACATCATGTCTGCTCGTCCACTTATATATGTTACTGCTTCTGTCGGTATTGGATGAACACAAAAAATAGCACTTGTCCAAAAGCACGTGAATAAGGGGACGCTTAATTTGCTCAATAAAATAAAAATTAGTATACCAGTAATACCATGCCATAACGTGTTTGTAATATGAAAGATAAGTGGTGATATCTTTGGAATTTGAGAGGGTTCCATTTTGTCTTCTATTTTTGTAGACAATAGATAGTCGACCATAAACGATACGGAAACTAAGGGGCGATAGAAGTTTCCCTGGCCTCTTCCAAAGGCATGCTGGTCTTCTAAAAATAATTGAAAGAAATACTTTGGATTTTGAACATGTTTGTGGATTAGTACTGACGAGACATCATCCCAAACCCAATCGTTATCAAATGTGTTTATATATGTAATAAATGTTATACAGAGTAGTATAAAGCAAAAAAATAATTTTTGAGAACGAAGGTTTTCTTGGGTAGGTTGATTAATGTCAGAAGAAGATTTTATAAGAAAATCATCCATTTATAAAATTTGTTTAATTAGCCTTTAGTTTTCGGTCCTGGGACAATCCATGTATCATTTGCTGGAATGTAAAGAATTTCAACAGACTGTTGGTCTCCGATAACTCGCACTATTTTTAAAACAGCAGGTTTTTTCTCTTTTGTATTCGGGTCTATCAGTTCATAAAATTCTTCACCTTCACGAACCTTAAACGTCTCGGTCTTGTTAGTGGCAGTGTCTGTTACACTTAAGAAAACGTATAAGTCGTTATCTGCTTGAAGGAAGCCATTAACCTCAACTTTAGGGCGAGACAACATAAGTTGTGCTCTTTCTAAAAGTCGTGCATATTTGCCATCCGGTGCAGTTGCTCCCGGTCTAAGGACGTCAAAGATGTTGATGCCTAAAACCACTAATCCCCATCTTCCATTATCTCTTGCCTTTCGGATAGAATCTTCTATTTCCGGGACTATCCGACTTATCGCTATCTTGCCATTCTCAATAGCTGAGTACTTTGCCTTTACCCCACGGAGGTTGTTTGTAATAGTATCCTGTTGTGCTTTAGGGATTCCTGTATTGTTGGAAACAGCGTCGAAAAATTGTTGGATAGAAGAACGCATTTCAGAGTATATTTGTTCTGGACTTGGAGGTGGCGGTTCTTGGGGTGGTGGAGGAGGTGGTTCTGGTTTTTTGCAACCATTCATCATGGGTAAAAATATACATAATAATAAGATAAAAGAAGAAATAATAAAAAAATTTTTTCTGTTCATATAAACAATCCCATCTTAAAATAATTTAGTGTATCTCTAAGTTAATAAATATTAACACATACATAAGCAATTTCACAAGATAAATGGTATATGCAATAAAAGAAATAGTTGCATTATATATAAAAAGACATTAAAATGATTTAATTGTGTATAATAGTATAAAATTTTATTTGATTTTAATAAATTCGAAATCTTCAAAAAGAAAGGAAAAAAATGAGGATTTTAGTTGTTGATGATGATGTAGATTTAGCTGAGCTAATCAAAACGAAGTTGATTAGTGAAGGACATCAGGTCGGGGTTGTGCATACGGGTGAGGGTGCTTTTGAGAAGGCTAAAGAATTCAAGCCAGATATTGTGTTGCTTGATATTATGTTACCAGGGGTTACAGGGTATCAGATATGTAGAAGAATTCGCAAGGACCCAGAGCTATATAAGACTGCAATTATTATATTGACAGCGTTGGGTGAAGAACCTGAAATGTTACATGGTTTAGAGCAAGGAGCAGATGATTATCTTGTGAAACCATTTAAATTGGAGCGATTGATGGATAAGATTTCATCTTTGGGGGTCTTGTTGGCTTCAATTAACGCACGCAACCAGGTTACAAATTTTCCAGGAACGGATGCTATTAAACGTGAAATTAATCATAAACTGGCGAGAGGAGAGCAGATTGCAGTTGTTTATATAAACCTTGTCGGATTTAAGCCTTATTGTGTTTCTCATGGTCCTGATGGTCAGAAGAAGGCATTGATTTTCCTTGCGAACTTACTGGTAGACTTAAAAAAGAGTTTAGGACTGTATGAATGTTTTATGGCACATATGGGTGGAGAACACTTCGTCGTTTTACTTAATGCTTCTGATTATGAAAAGTTCTGTGAAGCACTTGTAACGAATTTTGACCAGAAAAAAAGTCAATTGTATACGCCTCAGGAATATTCGCAGGGATATATTTATGCAGTTGATAGAAATGGTGCAGAGGTTAGGTGTCCACTTATGGCTCTTTCTGTAGGAGTGGTTCATAATTTAAATCGTCCATTTAAAAATGCAAAGAAAATGTTTGAAGTACTTGCTCAAGTTCGTCAGAAAGCACAACCTATCCAAGGAAAAAGTGTTTATTTTGTTGACCGACGCCATATTGACCGATAGAACAAATATAACGCCTGATAAATAAGGAAGAGATATGATAGAAGTCAGGGAAATCAAGGGGGAAGAGGTGCAGAAAGCAGTAGACACATTAGTTCAAGCCTTTTTCGATGACCCGCTTGTGTGTTATATGTTTCCAGAAAGTAATTTTCGCCGGATGTTTATTTCTTGGGTATATGAGCGATGGATTCGGCTCCTTATGAAATTTAATACTGTTTTTGTTGATGAAGAGGTAAGAGGGGTTGCGGTGTGTGTTCCACCAAGATTATTTCCACATATACCTCTTCAGTATCAAATAAAGGCTGGATTATTAGGTGTTATTCCAAGGTTAGGTATCCGCAATTTTTGGAAGCCATTTCGTGTTTATTTAGACAGTCAAAAACGAACAAGGAGTGAAGTGACAAAACCGTCATGGATTTTAGATATATTAGGTGTTCAACCTGAGTATCAGGGAAAAGGTGTCGGTAGTGCATTAGTTCAACATCTTATTAATTGTGCTAAACATGATAACGTGCCTGTATATGTGATAACGCATAAAGAACAGAATATAAAATTTTATGAGAAAAATGGTTTTAATCTTATAAAGAAAGAATTTTCTTTGCCTGGTGGCCCTCCTACATGTTCTCTTATTTGTTATCCCTAAGTTAGTTTTATTCCCTCTCTATTTTTATTATTTAACCCTTTTTATCTGGCTCTCGTTATATTTATAATATAGATTGACTTCTTTGCCGTTTCCTAAGAAGTAGGCCGTGAATATTCAATAAAGGTTGATAAATATGGACATATCAAAAATAGTTAAGATTTTGATAGTATTGATTCTCTTAGTAATTGGAGGTCCGATTTTAATACAGTTTTTACCATCACCATTAACAATGGAACGAATTGCAGATGGCTTAAAAAAATCGGATTTGGGAATTTATGAGATACGGAATGTTGAACCGCCAACATGTGAATCAATAGCACAAATTCAATTTACTGTGAATGGTGCCATAGGAAATGTTTATCAATATGATAATGAAGGGACAATAGCCCGATATGCAGAGATGTATAAAAAGGACCCTGGCACGGCTATTGTAGAGGCATGGGGATTGGCTCAATCATTAGGTGCTGCACCTCCCAGAAATAAACCTGAAAAGGTGGCTCGTCGACGAATGTTTTTACTTGTTGTTCAGGGCGACGACCCTAATTTATTAGAACGTATCGTTAAAATTTTTCAGTCAATATAATTACGATACCATTAGACAACAGGGGTGAAATAAACTGGTATGTTATTCGTTCCCCGCTTCTCTTGATTTTTCGTAGGCTGAGATAATATCTTTTGCAATAAATTCAGGCACTTCATCATAATGGCTAAATTTTAGGTCAAAGAAGCCTCTTCCGCCAGTCATACTTCTAAGGTCAGTAGCATACCTTAGAATTTCTGCTTCTGGGACGAGAGCACGAATGCGTTGTAATCCACCACCGATAGGTTCCATCCCTAGAATACGTCCTCGCCGACTGTTCAAATCGCCTGTAATATCACCCATAAAATCTTCAGGTACGGTAACGGTAATTTCCATAATAGGTTCTAACAAGCAGGGATTGGCTTCTTTTACGCCTTTTTGAATAGCCAAAGAAGCTGCAATTTTAAATGCGAGTTCTGACGAATCCACAGGGTGATAAGAACCGAAGAATAGTTCTACGACAATATCAACTACAGGATGTCCTGAAATAACACCTTTGGCAAGGGCTTCTTGAGCACCTTTATCAACTGCAGGAATATATTGTTTTGGGACAACACCACCTACGATACTGTCGACAAATTTATATCCTTGTCCTCGTTCATTAGGGGATATCCGCAAATGAACATCACCATACTGTCCATGACCTCCAGTTTGTTTTTTGTATTTCCCTTGAACTTCTGCCTTGCCACGGACGGTTTCTTTATATGCAACTTTTGGGATACGTGTTTCAGCTTCTACGTTATATTTCCGCTTCATTCGATTCAATAAAATTTCGATTTGTAAATCACCCATTCCACGAATTACATGTTCTCCTGTTTCATTGTCACGGTAGTGGCTAAATGTCGGGTCTTCTTCCGCCATACGGTTTAAGGCTTCACCAATACGGTCCTCGTCATTTCTGGATTTTGGTGATATTGCTAACTTGACCATAGATTGAGGCAGTTCAATCTGAGGAAGTTTTATGTCATTTCCTGGAATAGAAAGGGTATCTCCAAAATGTGTATTTTTTAGTTTCGTCATAGCCGCAATATCACCAGGACCCACTTCTGCAACCTGTTTCTGTTCTTTTCCTAACATCATTACGATTTTCCCAGAGCGTTCTTTCGTTTGTGTATTGCAATTGTAAAATTCTGAATCCGAACGAAGTGTCCCAGAGAATACGCGAAAATATGTAAGGTGTCCAACAAAGGGGTCAACCATGGAACGAAAAACCTGAGCCACAAACGGTCCATCGGGGTCGGGTGTAATAACAACATTTTCACCTGCTGAATTTGTCGCAACAACTTTTCTTTCCAATGGGTTCGGAAATGAACTGGCTATAATATCCAATAATTCCTCATGTCCGATTCCTTTGCTTACACTTCCAGCGATAATAGGAATAATCTTACCCGTACTAATTCCTTTTTGTAGTCCTTTATCAAATTCTTCCTGAGAAAGTTCAAATGTTTCAAGATATTTTTCCATTAAAGCCTCATCTGTTTCCGCAACGACCTCGACGATGGCTTCTTTTGCTTTTTCTGCTTCGGCACCTAAAACAGATGCATCTCCTGTGACGATATTAACTACGCCACTTAAATTAGAGGCTTCACCAATTGGCATAACTATAGGGACGCAATGTTTGCCATAGGCTGCCTGTATTTTTTCGACAACTTCTTTAAAGTTGGTATGTTCACGGTCAAGTTTATTTACAAAAATAGCACGCGGAATATGACTTTTCTCTGCATATTTCCAAGCCATGTCTGTTCCTACTTGGACACCTGTTGTCGCATCGACAACTATAATTAAGGAATCAAGAACAGCAGAGGATGCGGCTAATTCGCCGATAAAGTCGGAATATCCAGGATGGTCAATAATATGGATTCGTGTTCCTTTCCAATCTAAATGAACAAGTTTCATTGTTATGGAACACTTACGATCTTTCTCATCTTCAAGATAATCACAAACCGTATTTCCATCTTCAATGCTTCCCAACCGGCTTGTAATACCAGCAGAATATAATATGCGTTCAATCAACATTGTTTTTCCTACACCACCATGCCCGGCAAAACCAACGTTACGAACTTTTCGAGGGTCAAACTGTGCCATGAGACAACTCCATCCTTATTTAAGGTTAATAGGTTTCGTTGAGACAAACTCTGTAAAATTAAAAAGATACTACACAGTCAGTCATTTTTATTTATAATAATAGAGTAGGTATTATACTTATTATTCACGCTTATCCTCAAATTAGATGATAAATGTAGCAATAAAAAAGGAACAAAGTCGGAGATTATAAAAGTGAAGAATATACCGAAAAAAAAGGTTTTTATAAAGATAATTATTTTTATATTGATATTGTTGCCATTGCTTATTTATATGTTTTTTATATCTCATGCGATTGCTGCAGAAAAAATACGGAGGCCATCATCTGCAGGTGTCTTATATCCACAAGAACCTACAGTATTAAAAGAAACCCTTCAAAAAATGTATGGGGAACTGCAACCAGTACCAGCGACAAGCGATAAATTAGTAGCGTGTGTTGTTCCACATTCAGGTTGGGGACTTTGTGGAAATTTAATTGCACGCTCTTTTAATGAATTAAAGGAGGGAGAGTTTAACAATATTATTATTCTTGCACCTTCTCATCGTTTCAATATCCATGGTTGTTCTATGCCATCTGTTCAGGGATTCGCAACACCCTTAGGAGTTGTGCGTGTTAATTATGAGATAATGGAAAAATTAGCTTTATCCCCATATATTATAATGCAGTCGTTGCAAAAGACAGCTCGGCCTGGAAAGTTGGCAATACATGAACAAGAGTATTCAATAGAAGTGTTATTACCTATGCTCCAATATAAGATGAAAAAATTAGAAATTGTCCCAGTAATAGTTGGGGATTTTGTTGATACTTATGGAAAGGAAAGCCAAATTGTATTTAAAGATATTGTTGAAACTTTTAGAAGAGCAATGACTGAAAAAACATTGGTAATTTTAAGTACAGACCTAACTTCTTGGGGAACTTCTTTTAATTTTACACCTGCCCCAAATGAGCAAATGCTGGAAGAACAGGAAAAGTTAGACCGTGAATTAATAGAACTGCTGTTAAATAAAGACTTTTATGGACTACAAGATTATTTTGAACGGACGAAAAATCCTGTGTGTGGTAAGTATGCGATGTACCTGTTTTTAACTTTATTACCTAAAAATGCCAAAGGTGTATTGTTAGGCTATGAACAATCTGGTCGCAAAATGAATCTTAAGGATACTTCAATAGGTTTCTCTGCTATCAATTATTACGTTCCTTCAGTTGGTGGAACTCCACAATAAGTTTACAATACAAAATAATAGGAATATTCTAAATATTATCAATAATTAATTGCTTTAAGCGGGGAAGAAATTGATAACAACCTATTTGTGCGTTGTTAATTACATGTTCATGGGTTAGAATTGATGAATCAAAGCAGTAGTTCGTGATACATGAGAACATGGCTGTTTTTATCCTGTGTTTTAATGACCAATAAAGTTCAGGAGCACCACTCATCCCTACAACATCACCACCCATTTCTAAAAATAAACGAAGTTCGGATTTTGTTTCATAGTTAGGACCTACCACCCAGATATACGTTCCGTTATTATGATAATTGTTAAATATCCATGAAGGGATTAATTCATTTGGTAGTTTAATTCCATGATATGTAATGGGAGTTATCCGATGTATTGCTATAAATGAAGGGAGAGGAAATTTATTTTTCAATCCACCTACTGCATTTATGAGTATTAAGTGAGACACTCCCTTTTCTTTGAAATATAAGAGAAATTCACAAATATGTTCCGATGTGTACCCCTCATACAAATGAATTCTTCCATTACATATTAATGTAGGTATTGAATGTAATGTGCCCTCTAATATTTGATAACTATGTCCCTTTATGTTTCCGTAGAATTTTGGAAAAATTTCTGCGAATGTTCTTTTGCTATGGCAGGTATCTAATATGTTGGAGAAGTCCAACCCTGAGCCAGTAATGATGCCTAATTTTATGTGTGCCATGGTGATGGTAAGAAAAGTTTTTGGTAAGTATTTAGTGCATATTCATCTGTCATGCCTGCAAGAAAATCAATAACTTTACGCTCCAACGTCTCTTCAGTATTGGCATAATTCTCATGCAGTTCTTTAGGTGGATATTTCATTAAATAATGGAATAGTTCGCTCACAATTCGTTGTGCTTTATTAATTTCCTTCGCAATTGGTGGTGATGGGTATAATTTTTCGAACAAAAATGTTCTTAGTTCAACAATTGCATCTCTAATTTCTGGAATAATTTGAATTGTCTGCTTATCTATGGAACCTTCTATCACGCCTCGAACCATAGTATCAATTTGTTTTGAGGGAGTAGTACCGAGGATTTTTATTGCGTGTTGTGGCAATTCTTTGGTTGTTAAAATACCCGCACGAATAGCATCATCAATGTCGTGAGTGATATATGCAATAACATCACTAAGGCTGACTACCAATGCTTCAAAACTAATCCCTTCTGGACAAGGCTCTCCTGACAAAATGCATTTTCCCTTTGAATGGTCACGAATGCCTTCCCGAACCTCATATGTGAGGTTAAGACCTTTTTTTCCCTGTCTTTGTTCGAGGATATCGACGACACGTAAACTCTGTTCAGCATGATTAAATCCGAACGAAGATAATTCGTTAAGTACTCGCTCTCCAGCATGTCCAAAAGGTGTATGTCCCAGGTCATGTCCTAAAGCGATAGCTTCTGTAAGGTCTTCATTTAGTCTTAACACACGTGAAATAGAACGTGCTATCTGGACGACTTCAAGAGTATGAGTTAACCGTGTTCGATAATGGTCACCTAATGGAGCAAGAAAGACTTGTGTCTTTCGCTTTAACCGTCGAAATGCCTTTGAATGGATAATGCGGTCACGGTCTCGTTGAAAACATGTACGATAGGGGTCATCTTTCTCAGGTGATAACCGACCTCTGGAATTTTTAGCAAGGCAAGCAATAGGGGAGAGCCATAGTGCTTCTCTTTCTTCATATAATTCGCGGAATGTTTTTTCCATAAATATTAAAGCTCCGTTAAATATGAAGCAGAAGGGCTTGTCTCGGCAATAAACATACCTTGTGCTGATGAAAGTCCCAAATATTGTTTGTAGTATTGTTGTTCAACATATTCCATAAATTGTTCGACTTTTTCGTTAGGAACAAGATTTACAGTACATCCACCGAAACCTGCGCCAGTGAGCCGTGAGCCAATGGCTCCTGCTCTACGGGCAATGTGGGTTAATGTGTCTAATTCAGAAATACTTATTTGATAATCATTAGCACAGCTATAATGTGATTCATTCATTAATACACCAAAGGTATAAGCATCATTTGCTAATAAAGCATCTTGGCACTTTTCTACACGACTATGTTCTGATATAACATGACGAATACGTGCTTTTAACGGGAAACCTGCTGGTGGCTCTTCGACATCAGGTAACCATCGTTCTCTTACTTCTTTAGGGGATAATTCGAGGAGATAAGCGATTTCTTTTATTGACAAATGGTCTTTATGAATAACATGTTCTGTTAGTTCGTGTATTTCTTTTGAGGAAAGACATAAATCACCCGTCCATAAATCGCTTAACCTCTCTATATGGAAGGTATTGCCTAATTCTTTCTGCATATAGTGTTCAATTAAAGCACAAGAAAGACGACATAAACGAGGTCCTATGTTATATCGTGACAAACATTCGCCTGTTTTTTGTGCACGAATAGTAGAGTCGCAAACAACAAAAGTATAGTTCTCAAATAATGGAATTAAATGGGTACGTATTGGAAAGAAATCAATTTTGCAGGCATGCCCTTTTGCACCGTTTAATATAACAGTCTGGTCCATACCTCCACCGCGTGTGCCAACGAAATGCTCTGCTTCCGCCATTAATTCCGCTAATTCAGAGCGAGTAATGTCTTTATCCAATTCTTTCCCTAATATTTTTAGGTAAACAAGAGAGGCTGTTACTACAAGGGCAGAAGATGAACTTAATCCTGTAGCAATAGGAAGATTACTACTTATATAAAGGTTAAAACCTGGGTAATGTTTAATTTTGTATTTTTGATTTAATGCAATAATCGCCGCCTTAATATAATTATCCCACGAGCCTGTAGGCGAGGGAGGTATGAATGGTGCATTTGATATGCACATTGATGGGAATCGGCTATCTTCGTTTACAAGATAAATTTGATTATCGTTGCGTGGAGTAAATATAGCATGGACTTCTTTGTTTAACGTGATGGGTAATACTGAAAAACCATTATAATCTGTATGTTCACCAATCAAGTTTACCCTGCCTGGAACACGACATAATCCTATTTGTTTGGGATTAACATTTTGACCCGGAAATTTTTCTAATATCTTTCTTATATCTGCATTTTTAATCATACATATCTCTCTATTTTTTACTTCAGAAACATTTATTTATCTAATTAAGGATTTCCAAAAAGTATTTAATTATACAAATTTTATATCATCAAATTATCAATATAATGTTCAGCAAGGTTAAAATATGGATAAACAAATTAGATACTTTTATTAGTTTATATCAAGAATATGTCTATTAGAAAAAAAATATATTTTGTAACACCCTTTAATATTACTGATTATCCGCTTTCGTGGAAAGCATATTATTGTGTAGAGTTGTTTTCAGAATTAGCGAAGAGAGGATATATAGTAACATGGCTTCAACCATCTAAAGATATTTTTTCATTGAATTTGTTTCCATCTCTTTCACGATGGAGAGATTTTTTTGTCATTAATATTGGAAATTATTATACCTATCGTTGGTATATGCCTTTTTTCTTATCACGATTGAAAAAGGTTAGTAAAGATGTTCGACCGTTTATTCTTTTTGAAATTATTGATAAGAACCCCTTACCTATAAATATTGACCAGGATTATTTTGTAATTCCCATTATTTTCTCTTTAGGTCGAAAATGGATTCCGACAGATGAGTTTCCAGGACCCGTAATTGTTCCTGATAAAAAGACATTTATTGAGTTAGTAGAAAGAGGGATTCCTCATACCTACCTAAATTATATACCATGTGCATACAATCGTTATGAAAATGTAAGTAATGAAAATTGTCAAGATTATTTAATCCTGATTATAGACAGCAATAGGGAATTAGAAAAAATATTTGGTTTGTTAAAAAGACAAATACCTGGACAAAGTGTAGTTTATTTTTCAAAAAAAGTTTTTAAAATGCTTAAAAATAATAATTTTTGTGAAATATTAACATCCTTTCAAAATAATTACAAGGAAATAATAGTAGTTCTCGGTAATGGCTTGTTCCATTTGGCATTAGAACTTTCAGCCAATGGTGGAATTGTAATAATGCCCAAAGAACGTTATTTTATTGATAACAAAATAGATATAAATATCATCTATTATAATAGTTTTTCAGAGATCCCATCTATTGTAAATGAAGTTAAGGGAAGAAAGGAGGCTATTGTTAAGCCTATAATAGATTTGGCACCTTGGAAACAGGCAGTTGCAAAAGTTGAAGAAATAGTAGCCGAAACTGTGAAAACGTAATGGGAGCGTTCTTAATGTAGTATAACTTTTTGATTTATTTGTGCGGATTGATAGATAGCATCCAATACTTCCATATAGTGTAGCCCATCTTCAAAATTGGGATGGTATGATTTCCCAAAAAGAACCGCATCAATGAAATCTTTCTCCACACTCCAATTTTTTAAGTCGTAGTATTCATCTTCACGACGTTGAATAGGAATTTTATCCCCAGTTTTTTTGTATTCGTAAAGGACATCCTCTAAAACATCATAAAAGAGGGTTTTATTTTGTGTGATTATTTCAACCGTTTCCGTAGGAATTGTGGACATCCCTGAAATTGTTAATTGCGCTGTCGCTCCACAGTCAAGTTCCAGACATGCTGTCACTTGGTCAGGGATCTGGATTTCAAGAAGTTCTCCAGTTTCTGTTTTACGAGTAGGCGTGAAAATTTGATATGTTCCAAAAACACTTTTTGTCCAGCCAAACCATCGGTGAATTAATTCAATATACATTCCTAAAGTAAGTACATTTTGCCCTGATAATCGATGATCTTTCCGCCAATGAACAGGTTTATTTGGGTCAAGATTGAAATCACAAAGGCTGGTAATACGGATTAAATGAATATCGCCTAACGTGCCTTCTCTTCTGAGTCGCGCAATTGTTTTGTCATAAGATAAACCAAATGGGACAGGACAAAGCCCAGCAACTTTCCCAGTTCTACATGCTGTTTCGTACATCTGTTTTGCTTCAAATAAATTCATAGCCATCCGTGCTTGACAAAACACATGTTTCCCTGCCTTTAATGCAGATATACTAACTGGGGCATGTAAATAGGGCCAGGTCCCAATCCAAACAATATCTACCTCTTTATCTTGAACTAATTCTTCCCAGCAAGAATACGTTTTGGGGATGTTGAATTCCTTTGCTACACGTTTTGTAGATTGTTCTGTTCGATTGACAACACCCATAAATGTTATATCAGGGATTTGCCTTAATCCGGGGATATGCCGTTCCCTACAAATATTCCCCAAGCCGACGAAAGCCACTTTTAGTTCCGGCATATGTCGAGCCTTTCATTTATTTTTATTTCATCTTATTTTTTAGGAACTCAGATAACCTATTTGGAAAATCTGTATTTAGAAAGTCAACACCTTCATTATATAAAATGTCCCAACATGCTTCAGTTTGAGGTGCTCCCCAAAAACGAATTTTTCTGCCTTGTTGGTGTGCTTTAGAAACGATCTCTTTAAGTTTTGCCCGTTCTTTTTCAGGCATTTCACCGATACCTAACCAGCTAAATATTTCAAACCATGAATGACTAATCCATGGAATAATATCAACAGATGGGTTCTTTTCTAAATCTCCAACTCTACCATCAATAAATACGTATCTATTTTCGTCTTTTATGATTGCTTCGCGTGGAACAGCACCAGAAATAACAATTGTCACCGCACCCTTTATTTTTTTACCATTCTCTATCCTTGTTAAGTAAGATTTATATGGCTTTAATTGTTCTTTTAACACTAAATATGTTTCGTCAGGCTGACCTTTAAAATCAATAAGCAACCAGAAATCTGAAGCCGTTGAATACACATATCCTTGATTCTTTTCCACGAGTTCAAATAATGGTTTTAAGTACATGTCTTGTAAGTTACGTTCAGCAGTGCATTTGTCCAAGTCATGAGCAACTAACAGGTCACCATTGACTAAATGTATATCTGCCTCTACACTACAGAATCCGTTATTTAATGCTTCGAATAGTGGTTGTTTTCGAAGGTAATCATTGTGGGAATGAGCCCGATTCAGAGGTGTTATTTTATCATCAGTAAAAGCTGAGATAACATTGACTGATACGATGAAAAGTAATAATATTATTTTATTAAAAGGTGATTTCATGACTTATTATTTATTTATGTTTTTCGTTTTTCTTTATTCAACATTTTGTGTGGAAGGTGGAGAATAGGGTGTTATCATTGCTGAGGCAATGGCGTGAACCTTCTCCCTGTAATTATAAACTTTGCCACTTAAAAATAATACTTTCCGACTTTTACCCGATACCGATATTTCAATAGTAAGTGCTGGTGAATTTGCAGGTACAGGATTAATTAATGAAAATTCAGTGTGAATTGGAATACATGGCCTTTTTGCAACAGAGTAAGCAAAACAGTAAAATGCTTCATTTAATGCCTCAGATATATACCCTGGGTGAAAAAAGCCAAGGTTATCTTGAAATTTTGGATTTACTGGTAAAATGAAAACTATACTTTTGCCTACTTGAACACCCGCCACACTCATCTTTAATTCTGTAAAGGTTGGGGATGGCCATTTTAGGAATATCTCATTACTTTCAAGGTTATATTGTGAGAATGAACTAAAAAACTGTTCCGTTAAATTGTCCACCTTCAATTCTCCCATTTGGAGTTTCGGAAAAATAACACACTATTACATCTATAGAATGCTATTAATTATAGCCAATATTGTGAAGTTTTTCAAATATATTATTATAATTTATTAATATCCACCTCAGGAGCATTTAACTGTTCACATACTGGTAACGGTCCAATAAGGGGACGAAGATAGTCAATATATGCACGTGTTATTCCATTGCCCTTTTCATTGATATACTCATCGCTCATATACTTTGTTTTATTTGCAATGGCTTCTAATGGCTTTAATTCATAACAAACCGCATAATCAGCTATACGTTGTATAGAGATAGAACCTGTTAAATTTTGTCCCGCTGAAAATTGAACTGCTTTTTCACCAACTTCGCGGGCTTCTTTTTGGTCAACCTCGCTGACACACCCTAAGAAACTCCGCTGTGGATAACCTAACGTATCTGCACGTGCTCTCAACTTTTTAATTCCTAATTCAGCAAATCTTTCTTGAAGGTATACAACAACGCTATCACCCAATGCACCTGTTCCAGATAGTTGTTTATGCCCAAAATCATCCACTTCACCTTTTGTAAATTTTTCAGTAAATGTTTTTCCATCTTTATCACGAACCCCTTCTGACATAGCAATGATACAACGGCCTAAGCGGTTATATACTTCTTTTACATCTTCAAATAACTTTTTCAGGTCAAATACCCGTTCTGGTAAATAAATTAGATGGGGTCCATCATCAGCGTATTTCTTTGCATAAACAGAAGAGGCTGTCAGGAAGCCTGAATGACGCCCCATAACAATGACAATATGAATCCCTGGCAAAGCTTTGTTATCTAAATTAATGCCTGCAAATGCTTGTGCCACATATTTCGCTGCGGAGGGAAATCCAGGGCAATGGTCATTTTCTACTAAATCATTATCTATTGTTTTAGGAACATGGATTAATCGTAGCTGATAATTTTCTTCAGATGCTGATTCGTTAATAATTCGACATGCTTCAGAACTATCATTTCCCCCAATATAACAGAAATAACGGATGTTATATTTTTTGAAAACTTCAAATATTTTTTTACAGTACTCTTTATCAGGTTTATCCCGTGTTGATAAGAGTGCTGAAGATGGAGTTTGAGCAATCGCTTCTAAATGATGGGAGGAAATTTCTGTCAAGTCCAATAAATTTTCTTTAACAATCCCTTTTACCCCATGCTTTGCACCAAAAATGCGAGTAATTTGTGGATATTTTCTTGCTTCTGTGATAATCCCAACTAAACTTTGATTAATAACCGCAGTTGGTCCGCCTCCTTGGGCTACAAGTAAATTTCCTTTTATCGTTGACATGGATTCTCTCCTTCTTGATAGGGTTCTTTTTAGTAAGTTAATAAATAAAACAGAATAAAATTGGCAATATTATGCCACTTTTTTATTCTAAAATACAAAAGACAATTTGCCTACTCATAAATCTAAACGAAACATAAAATCTCTAAAAAGAATTAAGTAGCTATATCTATAAGAAAGTAACAACAGTCCAAACGCTATTTCTAATTCTCCTAAAGCATGGATTAACTACAATAATACCTTATCGAGAGAAGGGGGTTAAGACCCAAGATGCAAATAAGTTTTCCTCAGCTCTATTTATATTACAAGACATAGTGGCTATAATAGATAGACTGTTTGGATAGAGTTGTTAAATGTCAACGGGTTGACGGTATTTTAATATAGAAAGATTGTTAACGCCTTTTTCTTTCAAAGCAGAATAAAGAGCTTGTATTGCCTTCGGTTCACCATGTACTAAAAATATGTTTGTATCCGTATTTGCATAGTGTGCACCGAAATCAATAAGTTCCGACCTACCAGCGTGTGCACTAAATTCATTCATTATTTTAACCTGTGCTTTAAGTTCCACCATTACGCCTAAAATTCGAACTCGTGGTTCTTTTTCCACGATTTTTCGTCCTAAGGTATATTCTGCTTGAAAACCAATAATTAAAATTGTATTTTTAGGGTCAGATATATTGTTTCGCAAGTGGTGTAGAATACGGCCATATTCACACATACCAGAGGCAGATATAATAATGGCAGGACCTTTCAGAGTGTTTAGTTCCATTGATTCTGTTTGTGAACGAATATATCGTATCCGTTTCAAATCAAATGGATTCCCTGCATTTCGCAATTGTTGTTTGAAGTCTTCGTCAAATGATTCCATGTGAAGGCGAAACACTTCTGTAATATCTACCGCAAGTGGACTATCCACAAACACGGGTATATCTGGGATTCTATTTTGAGTTTCTAATCGATGTAATGCATAGATAAATTCTTGAGTTCGTTCTAATGCAAAGCTGGGGACAATTATTTTTCCTCCTTGATGGACTGTTTCTTTAATAATCTCTTCTAATTTAGCGTCCATCTGTTCCATATTACCATGGTCTCGGTCACCATACGTGGATTCCATAATCAGGGTATCACAAGGCTTAGGTTCCCAAGGGTCTGCAAGAATCGGCATATTTTTACGTCCTATGTCCCCTGAAAAGATAAGCCGTTTCCACTTTCCAAATTCACGATATTCCAGCTCGACCATAGCAGAGCCAAGTACATGCCCAGCATCATGGAATGTTAAAAATATATCGTTTGCAATCTGAAGACGCATTTCATAAGGGATGGATACAAAACGTCTCATAATTTCGTGAACGTCATCAGAGCTATACAACGGTGGTATAAAAGTCATATTTTTCTTCGATAACCACTGGGCATCTTTTTGTTGTATATGAGCACTATCCATAAGCATGATTGAACATAAATCTCGGGTTGCAGGGGTAGAATAAATGGGTCCCTTATAGTTCTTTTTCCCAAAATAAGGCAGTAACCCACTATGGTCGATATGAGCATGACTTAAAACAATACAATTTATTTTATTAATATCTAATGAATTCTGTCGGTTCTTTTGGTCTGCTTCCATCCGTCTTCCTTGAAATAAACCGCAGTCTAATAAAATTTTTGTCCCATCAATTTCAAGGAGATGTTTACTTCCTGTAACTTCTTCTGCTGCTCCGTATGAGGTTATTTTCATGAAGTTGCCTCCCTATTTCGAATTATGGGTGGATGAGATTTAAACCATTCAACACATCGTTGAACCAGGTGTTTGGGATTGCTATCAAATATTATATTTGCCCCTGTCTTTTTTTCGATGATTGGAAGTATATCATCAATATGGTCTGCTACACCTCCAGTCCCCATCAAAACCCCAATAGGACGTCCCTCATCATAAGCAATAGCAAATTCGCCCAACGTTCCAGAACGGCCTCCTACGATAATAATAATATCGCAACTACGAACACCTATAACCTCACGCCCCATCAAACCAGAACCTGTGTAAATCATAACGTCAATATTATCTAATGGACTACCATAGACATGGATATGTTCATATTCACTAAGGGCAGGAGATACACCAATGGTTAAGCCTCCTTTTGATTTACATCCTTTAACTGCTTCGTGAGGTAATCCAGGACAACCACCTGTAAGAATAACACAGTCCAGCTCTGCAATAGTCTCACCTAAAATTCTACATTTTTGAGCTATTTCTGGGGAAATAACACCCCCAGCTGAGCCCATAACGCCTATCTTTATCTTGGGTCTATCCATTCGATTTTACTCCTTTCTTTTGCATTTCTTTTAAGAGTTCATTTGCATGTTTCAAACTTATTTCCGAGACAGAACCATCTAACATTCTCGCAATTTCTTTAATTCTATCTTCTTTTTGCAGTAATTTCATTTTCGTAACTGTTCTTTCATTTTCTATCTCTTTTAATATTTGGAAATGTGTTTTTCCCATTACCGCTATTTGTGGTAGATGTGTAATAACGATAACTTGGTGATATTTCGCTAATTCTGCAAGTTGATGTGCTACACTTCGTGCGACAATGCCTCCAACCCCAGCATCTATTTCATCAAAAATTAACGTTGGGACCTGGTCAACATTTGTTAATACTGTTTTTAATGCAAGCATTATTCGTGATATTTCACCGCCAGAGGCAATTTGTCTTAGGACTTTCTCATTCTCACCTAAATTCGGCGTTAATAAAAACTCAATTTGTTCAATGCCATGTTGATTTAGGGGACAAGGCTCTATTTTTACCCGAAATACCGCCTCCTTCATTCCTAAATCTTTTAGTAAACGTGTTACTTCTGTAGATAAGATTTCTGCTCCTTCGCGCCTACGCTTTGATAGTATTTCTGCTTCACGGGTAATATCCTCATAAAGCACGTTGGTTGTTTGTTTTAATTCTTCTAATTTTTCTTCACTATTCAATACGGCTTCGAGAGTTGAACGTGCTTTTTTTGCATATTCAAGCACTTCTTCTATACTATTCCCATATTTTCGTTTTAATCGGTTTATTTGATTTAATCGTTGGTTTAGTTGTTCTATCTCTTCGTCACTGATTTCCACAAGGTTAGTGCATCGTTCACATTCACGGTTTAATTCATTTAATTCACATTGAATTTCTTCCAATTGGTTGAAATACGATTCGAAAGAGGAGTCATGTTTCTTTAATTCTCCTACCATCATTTGGACTCTATTCAGAAAGGTTAAAATACTTATTTCAGAGCCAGTTAAGAGTTCTACAACTTCCCTTGCACTTTTCCGTATATTTTCCAAATTTGTAACATAGGCAAGTCGGTCCTTTAGTTCCTCGTCCTCTCCTATTGTCGGATTTACTTGTTCAATTTCATTTAATTCATGTTTTAACAATTCGATTTCACGGTTCTGCCTTTTTTGGAGTTCTTCTATTGTTCTTATCTCATCCTCTATTTTTTTAATTTGATTGTATTTCTTTTTTACCGATTCAGAAATGGTAAGTGCGTCCGCATACGAATCAAGAAGTTCTAATTGGCAGATGGGTTTTAACACAGACTGGTGCTCATGTTGCCCATGAAAATCAACAAGCTCATTGCCCAAATTTAAAAGAACATTTACTGGCACAGGACGTCCTGAAAGCCATGCTTTGCTTCTACCATCAGATGAAATAACACGGGAGAGGATAAGTCGGTCATCATCTAACTCAATTTCATATTCCTCTAAAATAACTTTCACAGAATTAGGAACCGTTGATATATGGAACACCGCATCCACTCTGGCTTTATCAGCCCCAGACCGAATTACATCTATAGAAGCCCGTTCTCCCAATGCCATTTGAAGAGCCTCTACAATAATAGATTTTCCTGCACCCGTCTCACCTGTAAGGATATTTAATCCATCGGAAAACTGTATTTCCAGCTTGTCAATTAAAGCAAAATCTTTAATATAAAGCGATTCTAACATTACTTACCCTTTTTCTAATGTTTTATCCTTGTTCAAGGCAAGGTATGCAAGAAACTCTTGATTCCCTGCAGGTCCTTTTATTGGTGAAGGAACTAAACCAAGAACTTCAAATCCTAAAGTTTTAGCTTCTAATAATACTTTATCTACCGCTTTCATTATAATCTCGGTGTTTTTAACCACTCCACCTTTTTCAACATATTCACGACCAACCTCAAACTGAGGTTTAATTAATATTACCCCTTTTGATGGTCTATCTACTAATAAAATAACTTTGGGAAGAATCAATGATAATGAGATAAAAGAGCAATCAATGGTGAAAAAGTTGGGTTTTTCTGGTAATTGTTCAGGTTTTAATAATCGTATATTACAACGCTCCATAACCACAACACGGGGATTATTTCTTATAGCCCATGCTAATTGACCATATCCCACATCGACCGCATAAACTTTTTTTGCTCCATACTGTAATAAACAATCTGTAAATCCACCTGTTGATGCACCGATGTCAATGGCTACAACAGAGTCAACATTTATATTAAAATGTTTTAATGCATGCTCTAATTTAACACCCCCTCGACTTACAAAACGATTATCTTGAATAACTTTAAGTTCAATGTTTTCTGGAACTTTCGTGCCTGGTTTATCTAAACAGGTGCCATTCTTGTCAAAGACTTTACCAGAACGAATTAGGGATTGAATTTGTGCTCGTGTTAGATTTAACCGCTTTTGCAAAAGAACATCTAATCGCTCACGCATAATCAGAATAAAATTTCTGTTTCCTATTTGATTTTATTAAGTTTTTTTAGGGTATTATTATCTTATACAAAAAGGATAGAAAAAGGAAAATGACATGCAAAAAAAATTATGTATATGGTTAGTATTTTCAATATTTATGTTTATTTTAAATTGTTCGTTTGCGGAAGGAATCTTAACCATTTCTGATATTCAAGTTCCAAGCCCATGTGTATTTAAGATACCCATTCAATGGAATAATAATTCATCAAATATAAGTACACTTGTTATACAGTGGAATATTGATAATCCAAATTTATATTTTTTGGAAGCTGAACCCTCCACAGAGGTTACAAATAAAGGTAAAAAAATAATGATTCAAAAAACAGGACAGCAACTTAACTTTGCAGTTTTTGGAGGGACGGAATCTATTCCCGACGGTGTACTTGCACATGTTGTTTTACAAATAACAGAACCTTTACAGGAAAATAATCAGATTTCTATTGCGACTATTACCGCAAGTGGGGCAGATGGGAAAGCACTACCACAAGATGTAAGTATATCTTCTGGAAAAATAACCATAAAAAATAATTCTAATTACCATACCGCTGATACAAGCAAAGATTGGACTATTAACATGTCAGAATTGCTGAGAGTTGTGCAATTATTTAATGCTCGTGAATATCATTGTGAACAAGGGACAGAGGATGGGTATGGACCCTACGGAGGGAGTAGAAATTGCCCACCACATAAATCGGATTACAATCCTCAAAATTGGAAGATTCAACTGGACGAATTATTACGGGCTATACAATTTTTCAATCATCCTGGTGGTAGTTATCATCCAGACACAAACGGTGAGGATAAATATGCACCAGGACCATTCTCAAAATAACGCAAACTAATCACCTTTTTAAACGACTGAACAATTTTCTAACGTATAAAATTGAAAGAAATTAAGATAATTTTATAATAATATTTTAATTGAACTCTTTAATATTACTTTTTTCCAATATTATTTTGTGAGGGAAGAGGATTTAATAGCCAATCTTTGTAGACAACATCAACGCAGTACTTTGCCAAATAATAATACCCCTCTCCACTTAAATGAACATTGTCCATCATAGCATCCTTGTCATTGCAAAAATCCGGATTTCCGCCAGGGAATGGTTGGTAGTCCGGGTATTGACCCGGAAGAGGAACTGTTTTAGGAAGAATATCATCTTCTACCCCAAAATAATACTGCATTAATCCGTATGTCTGAATATGACGGCATCTCTCTATTTTCTTACAGAGTTCCATCCGCCTCCGCGACAACTCAGCACCAGCCATGTTTAGTTCTTGACACCGAGCTTTACCTCTACCTTTATTAATGTAATCATATTCAACCAGAGCTACTCGAAGGTTTGGTTTCATATCTAATAATGCCCTGATAACAGTCTCCGTATCCTTTACAATTTGTTGAAAAAGAGATTCTTTTGCCTCGGGTGGCATATCTATTCGCCAATTGTTCAGAAAATCATTGCCACCAATGCTTAGATGAATAATGTCAATAGTAGGATAATGTTCCAATTCTCTACGAACTTGGTCAAGCCACTTCGGATTTGTCCACTGTGATACTTCACTACCAGGAACTGTTGTATATAGTCCTATCTCTTCATATTCACCTAAACCCGAATCCTGTAAGGCATCTCTTAATGAACGGTTCAAATACATAAACCATGCCCAACTATCACCTACCATTAAAATACGTGGAGTTTTAGCCTCTACTGAAAAATGAAACAAAATACAGAAAAATAAAATTAATAAAAGAGTCTTAGTAAAAAGATGGTAATTTTTTTTCATTTAAATTAACCCTTCCTTTGATTATGATATATATTAGAAAGACTTTTATTTGTTTTAATTGGTTTTATTTTTTTGGAAAAATAATTTAGATTAAATAGAAATGAAATTTCAATTGTAAGATAGCTAACAATTAAGTTTTGGTGAAAATAGAGAAGGTAAAAAATAAAAATAGAACAAGAATAGGTAAGTACAGGCTTTCTTAGTAATATACTTCTTTTTTATCAGATAGGTCTTTACCTACAATACTGACATTAGGTCTTGTAAACGCACGTAACAGATTTTTTACAGCGATGCCCAACAGTTCTTCTCCAGATGAAACTAATTTTTCGTGGCAACTAACAATACCAAATTTAGGTTGTAATGAAACTCTATCTTCTTCTTCAAATAAGTTTTCTTCAAGTTTTTTTGAGATTTTTAACGCATATTTTATCGCATTATCAAGGGGTTGATGTGGTAATACAATAACGAATTTTGAACCTTCGTATCGAGATAGAATATCGGAAGTTCGGGAATTTTGTTTTAGGGTTAAAGCGACATCCATTAGAAATGATTCTTGTTCTGTTATATCTATCTTATTTGATTCTTCTCCATTTAGATTATAATCAATGAAATCCATCATTAGACAGCTTAATGGGAGCTTGTGTCTGTCAATTCGTGCTATTTCTTCCTCCAACCGTTCTGCAAGATAACGGTAATTTTTAAGTCCTGTAATGGGGTCAGTATAAACGGGGTCAATCCAAAATTCTGATGGGCTATTGATATATGCTGATATATGTGTCGTTCGCAAAGCCATTTCTACCGCAACAAGCACCATAGGTAAGTTATATGGCTTAGCAATATAATCAACTGCCCCTAACTCATGCCCTAACGCTACATCCTGTATAGAGCCTTTTGCAGTGATAAATATAATAGGAATATTTTTCGTTGTCGGATCTTCTTTTAATCGTTTGCACACCTCAATTCCATCAATATCAGGAAGTCCTATGTCAAGAAGGAGCAAATCAACCTTGCCACTTCTACATAATTCCAGTGCCTCCATACCACAAAAGGCTGGAATCGCTTCATAATTGTTTAGTTTTAGACTTTCACAAAGGATTGTTACTTCATCTTTATTGTCATCTGCTACACAAACTCTTACTGTCTTCATTTTTACCTCTTCGTTGTTTTATTTTTTTCCTTTATCATCTTTCAATTATATTTTACCTCAAAATGTATATTTTTTGCCAAAAATTTTAAATAAAAACAAAAAAATTTATTTTTTATTAAATAAATATTTATTATTGATTTTCATTCGGCTTATTTGTTATATTTGTTTTCATTCGTAAGGAATCCAGCCAGTGATACATGATGGTCCATTTGGTAAACCTATAAAGAAAGACTTCCCCCTAATTAATATCACTTCTCTCATAGATGTGATGTTTCTTCTGCTAATATTTCTTATTATCACAACTACGTTTAATCCACATTTAGGCATTTCTCTTCAATTACCAGAAGCAAAGTCAAGTAATGCTGTGGAGGATGTCCAATTATGTCGAATTATTGTAGATTCAAAAGGAGTTATATATATATCCGAGGGGGAAACAAAAGAGCCTAAATCTGTAACACTTGAAGAATTGGAATCACGTTTGAAGGAATTAAAAGCAAAAAATCCCCCTCCTTCATTAGTTTTAGAATCAGATGCAGAAGTCCCATTTCGAACCACAGTAAAAATATTTGACCTTGCTTTACAATTGGGTTATAGTGGGTTAACGATAGCAACGATTCCAAAAAACAATGAGAGTTCATCATTAACCAATTAAAAAACGTTGGGAATACTGCACGCTATAAAAATTTACAACGGCTCTAATTCAGAGAAGGAAGATCTCTTTTGTGCTGATTTTTGTGGTTCATTGTGAGACTCATTATTTAGATTATTACTACTGCTGTCCTCAATAGTTTTTTCTAATTGTATACCTTTTTTTAGGTCTAATCCTTTTTGATTTATATCATCTTGGGTTATATCTAATGGTTCTTTTTCCAGCGAAATAAGGAGAGAATCTTTTTCTCTGGTTCTCTTTTCTTTTATCTGCTTTTTCCGTGCAGTTAAGGATTTAGAATATACGGAATTTAGATATTTAGAAAGGTAGTAGTCAATCATCTCACTTTCTAATGATAATTCGCCTAAATCATGGGCGATGTCACAATATCGAGCAACAATTAAATATACATCCTCATCTTTTTTCAAATATTTTAATGATTTTTTTAACCAATCCATAGATTCTCTTGGTTGATTTAGTTTAAGATACATGTTAGCAATTCTTATATGAACGGATGGATGATAGGGATAAATTCTCGCTAATACTAAATACTCATTTAGTGCCCCTTCATAGTCTTTTTCGTGCTCTAATATTTCAGCAGGACCAAATCGTGGTATGTCTGGAGAAGCTTCTTCCCCTGGCTGAATAATGCTTAAAAAGATTGTCGTCACCAATGAGATAAAACTCTGGGCATATAAAGCAGTGGCAGATACAAATAATCCTAAAGAGGAAAGAATATATAGAAGAGTATATTCTTTCATCCAATCCCTAAATTGAAGTATTTCAATACCAAGAATTACAAACATTATTATTAAAGAAATCAAATCGATCCATAAGGGAACCTCCACTTTCCGTGCCCATTTTTGATATAACATATATAACCCCCAAAAGAACAGAAACCCTAATAATAGCACGCTAATAATATCCGAAGGTTCCCATTGAAATACAGGGAAAATATCTGGTTTAGTCATTCACCTACTATCTTCCATATCTTTTTATGTTGTATGACGATATTTTAAAATGAACTATCATATTAGATATTATATGCTAAATCTTAAATTTCTATCTAAATTGGGCAATTATATTTCCACAAATGTAAATATAATTTCATAAAGGACATTATAATGAAATTAGCAGTAATAGGTGGTGGTAGTTCATACACTCCAGAATTAGTTGATGGAATTTTTGCAAGAAAAGAAAAACTATTATTTGACGAAATATGGTTGATGGACCAAAATGAAGAGAGGTTAAGTATAAACCATTTTTTTTCAGAGCGAATGGCAAAAAAATACGGAACGAAGTGTAGATTGTATAAGACATTAGAAATAGACGAGGCTATAAAAGATGCTCGCTATGTGCTAACCCAAATCCGTGTTGGACAAATGCAGGCACGAATAAATGATGAACGATTGGGGCTGAAATATGGAATTATTGGGCAGGAAACAACGGGCATAGGTGGATTTGCATGTGCATTAAGAACCATCCCTGTGATCCTTGAAATTGCACATAAAATGGAAGTGTTATGTCCGAATGCTTTTTTAATCAATTTTACAAACCCTGCTGGAATTAATACAGAGGCTGTTATTAAATACAGTAAGATACGGACAATAGGACTTTGCAATGTGCCTATTGGAATAATTATGCAAATTGTTAAACATTTAGGAGGGAGTCCTGAAGATATAGAATTAGATTATGTGGGATTAAATCATCTCTCATGGGTTCGTAAATTTAAGAAACAAGGAATTGATATTACTGATGAAGTCCTCCGAACATTTTGGGAGCATGCCGAAGAAGAGTGGGAAGATGAGCCAACACGAAACAATATGTTAGAAGCTATGAGAAGTCTGAATATGTTTTGCAATTATTACTTACAATATTATTATTCAACAGAATCTGTGTTGAATAAATTAAAGAGTAAAGAAAAAACGAGAGGAGAGGAAGTTTTAGAGATTGAGCAGAAGCTTTTTGAAAAATATTCCAATCCCAACTTGAAAGAAAAGCCAGAAGAATTAAGTAAACGAGGTGGTGCACATTATTCAACTGCGGCACTCATGGTAATGGATGCAATTGAAACGGATTCAAAATCTCGTCAAATCGTTTGTTGTAAGAATAATGGAGCAATTCCTACTTTTGATGATGATGTATCCGTCGAAGTATCTGCAATTATTGATAAAGATGGAGCACATCCTATTCCACAACCTGCTCCAGAACCTTCTATTCGTGGTCTTATGCAATTAATCAAGGCTTACGAAACCTTAACAGTACATTCCGCAGTAAAAGGTGATAAGGAATTAGCATTCCAGGCACTACTAAGTCATCCTCTTATGCCAGACGCCGTTGGTTGTAGAAATCTTTTAAATGAGGTATTAGAAATAAATAAACCTTATCTAATCCATTTTTTTAATAAATAACATCTTAATAATAAGAGGAATACCAATGACAGCATTATCAGAAACAAACTTAAATGGACAGCCACCCACAAGAAGAGGAAAAGTTAGGGATATTTACGATTTAGGGGACAAACTTCTTCTTGTTGCAACAGATAGAATTTCAGCGTTTGACTGGGTTAATCCTACACCAATACCTGATAAAGGAAAAATTTTGACGCAGTTATCATTATTCTGGTTTGAAATGATGAAAGATATTGTGTCCAACCACCTAATTTCATCGCGATTAGAAGATTTTCCACCAGAATTTCAAAAATATCCAGAGATATTTAAAGACCGTTCTATGTATGTACGAAAATGCCAAATGCTCCCTGTGGAGTTTATCGTTCGCGGATATTTAGCAGGAAGTGGATTAAAAGAATATAAAGCAAAAGGAACCGTTTGTGGAATTCCCTTACCATCAGGGCTTGTAGAAGCGAGTAAATTGCCAGAACCTATTTATACACCGAGTACAAAAGCAGAAGAAGGACATGATATTAATATATCACCTCAAGAGGCAGGAAAAATGATTGGAGAGGAACTGAATCGAAAAGCGGAGAAAGTAGCAATTCAAATTTATAAAAGAGCCAATGAATATGCAATTACAAAAGGTATTATTTTGTGTGATACCAAATTTGAATTTGGACTATTAGACGGAAAATTAGTGTTAGCAGATGAAATTTTGACACCAGACTCATCGAGATTTTGGCCAGCAGACCAGTATGAACCTGGGAAAAGTCAACCCAGTTTCGATAAACAGTTTATTAGGGACTACTTGGAATCGGTGAATTGGGATAAGAATTCTCCTCCACCACCGTTGCCACCAGATATTGTGGCAAAAACCAGGGAGAAATATCTTGAAGCATTCACACGATTAACAGGTAAGTCTTTAGATTAAAATTAACATAAAACAGTAGAAAAGGGACGTATGCTCGAACTTGATAAAATTCGCGAAGAATGTGGTGTTTTTGGAATTTATAATCATAAATCTGCACCCAATTGGATTTATTTAGGTTTATACGCCTTACAACATCGTGGACAAGAGGGTGCAGGTATTGTTTGTTCTGATGGGACAACATTAACAGCACATCGTGGAGTAGGTCTGGTAAATGATGTATTTCCCGCACATAAGCTTGCTCGTGTCCAGGGTTTTATGGGTATAGGTCACGTTAGATATTCTACTTTTGGCACAAGTAATTTACGGAATGTCCAGCCCTTTTTAGTGAATTATATTCACGGTTCTGTCGCAGTATGTCATAACGGAAATCTTGTCAATGGTGCATACTTGCGTCACGACTTAGAACAGAAAGGTGCTATTTTTCAATCTACGTCGGATACAGAAGTAATAATTCATTTAATAGCCCGTTCCAATGCAGATACTTTCTTAGATGCAGTTATTGATGCCTTAAAAAAGGTAAAAGGAGCATTTTCTGTCCTTATTATGAACCACAACGAAATGATAGCAGCTCGTGACCCATTTGGTTTTCGTCCATTATGGCTGGGTAAAAAAGGAAGGGGATATGTTTTTGCCAGTGAAACATGTGCTTTGGATTTGGTTGGAGCGAAATGGTTACGTGAGATAGAACCAGGCGAAGTGGTACATATAAAAGATAAAGAGATAAAAAGTGTTTTCCCCTTCAAAAAAGTAGTCCCCAAACAATGTATTTTTGAATATATTTATGTGGCAAGACCAGATAGTTTTATTTTTGGAAAAAGTGTTGATTTAATTCGAAAAGAATTTGGGAGAGCACTTGCCCGAATTGCTCCTGTTGAAGCGGATTTTGTTATGGCAGTTCCAGATTCGTCGAACCCTGCAGCGCTGGGTTATGCACATGAATCTGGTTTACCTTTTGATATGGGATTTATTCGTAACCATTATGTAGGGCGCACGTTTATTGAGCCAGACCAAAAAATGCGTGATTTCGGAGTAAAAATAAAATTAAATCCATCTCGGGATACTGTCAAAGGGAAAAGAATAGTCCTTGTAGATGATAGTATTGTCCGTGGGACAACGGCACGAAAGATAATAAAAATGTTGCGACGTTGTAAAGTAAAAGAGATTCACTACCGTGTGGCATCACCGCCTATTATCAACTCATGTTATTATGGAATTGACACACCTGTTAGGGAAAAACTAATTGCATATAAAATGATCAAGAAGGATCAAGAAATAGACGTTGAAAAAATAAGGCAGTATTTAGGGGTTGATACGTTAGCGTATTTAACAATACCCGCAATGCTTGAAGCAACATTTAGTGATAAAGAGCGTTTTTGTACTGCTTGTTTCGATAATAATTATCCTACACCAACTCCTCACGATTTTTACTTACCTCCGAGAAACCATAATGTAATAAAAGATACCAATCTTGATGAAGTTCGTCACGGCCGATAGTAGTATATCGTTCCTATTATTTTATTGTGATTCTGGCATCTTAGGTGATGGAGGAGGTTGTTCTCTACCTCTTCTTAATTGGGCAGGCCTTTGATTATCATAGGGCATACGCTCTTGTTTCCATTCGTATGCCTTTTTCAAAAACCGTTTTATTTCATTTTCGAAGTCAGAGAAAAGAAGGTATAGCTGTATCTTTGATTCCAGAGGTAAATCTAATGATAAATTTTCCACCAACTTGTATTTCTGCTCTTGAATTTCTTTGTCTAACTTTACTAATGTATTAAATTTTTCTTCCAAATTTCCCGATTTTTCTCGTATAGATTTTCTAATCTCATTTGCAAGGTCATTTCTTTTTTTAGTCATCTCCGCTAAAATATCCCGTTGCTCTTCATACTTTCTTACTAAAATGACCGTTTGCTCATTATTAAGTCTTAATTGCTTAGCAATTTTGGCAAGAACTATTTGTTCTAACATTTCTTTAGCAGGGACATCCTCTCCAAGTGGAGGCGGGTTTATATATCCCGGTCCGGGGAAATGACCTCTTTCATCAGGTGGAAAATTAGGCGGTGGACCTTGGGGAGCAGGTTCCATAGGCCCTGGCTGTGCGGTTAGTGTTTGATTTAAAAAGAAAAGTATCGCAATAAAGGTTAAGGTAATCATATACTTTTTCATACGTTATTCTCCGTATAGTTATAGTTTTTTTATCTTACATAGATATATCAAATTCACCCGTCGCATCTGCGAGCGATAATACCAAATCCGAAATTGTAACTGAATGTAGTTCTTCTCCAACATACTCAGTTTGTATGTATTCATCGCTCAGAGATGTCAATACGTCCTCTTCATTAATAGGAATTTCTTCTGCCTTTATCATTTCTATTTGTGGTGAACTTAATTCACTATTGTCGGCTACCTGTGTTACTTTATCTGTTTTTAATACATCTGTCTTGTTAAAAATGGTATTGTATTGATAGCCAATTATAACGCCGATAATAAATAGAGAAATGGTTACCGTATACAAAAGGATTGGCTTGTAATTTAATGTTAACACGGGAATGAAATTAGTTTGTGAAAATTTAGTTAATGTCTTAACCTCTTGGCTAATCTTTTTTGAAACCTCATCAGAAATTGGAACAATAGGAAGATCTTGAAGTGTAGTCGATATTTTACGATACTCAGCTAATTTTTCCGAACATTCACCGCATTGATGTAAATGTTCCCTTTGATTATCATTTAAGACAATAAGGCCATCAATTAATTCAGAAATTTCTTCGTCTGTAAAATGTCTCATTTTATCAATACACCTTTTTCTTTTATTTTTTTTCTTAATTCTGCTCTTGCACGAGCCAAACGACTTCGTACAGTGCCTATCCTACAACCAAGCACTTCTGCAATACTTTCATAATCTAATCCCTGTGTTTCACGAAGTAATAATATTTCTTTATATTCTGGTGATAACTCCAACATACATTCCTGAACTATGTCTATCAATTCTTTACTTTCACTATATGTTAGTGATGAAGGAGAATTATTTTTTTCTTTATGGTTATAGTTCCAACGTTCAAAAAGCCGTACTAAGAAATTCTTTTTCCTCTGGTCATTTCTTAATTGATTTAATGCAAGATTTCGGGCAATTGTAAAAATAAAAGTTTTAAATTGTGCTTTGGGGTCAATTCTATTTATGTTTTTATAAATACGAATAAATGTTTCCTGCACTAAATCTTCGGCATTGTGAGTATCTCGGGTGAGATAGAAACAAAGGGTATAAATTTGATTTTTATACCTCTGAATCAAATTATCAAATGCTTCATTATTTCCTTGTTTTGCTAACGCAACCAATTCCCAATCCTCTAAGGAACGCATTTTATTATTTACCTTTTATAATATTAAACACTTAAAATAGATGAAAGTTCCCAATAACTTTTTTAAATGGAGCATTATTTTCGTTTTACGCGAGGTCCATGGGGTGTATCTTCAACAACCCATCCCTGCTCTAATAGTTGGTTGCGTATTGTATCAGCCAGAGCAAAGTTTTTTTCACGACGAGCCTGCTGACGTTGTAATACTTTTTCCATTATTTCCTGGGGAGTTTCCTCTTCGAATTCTGGATTCAAAATACCGACCACTTGATTTAGCCTATTTAATAGGCTAATTGCATTCTTAACCCCTTGTTCCCCGACTTCCTTCAAATCTATTTTTTTATTAACATCACGGATAAAATCGAAAATAGAAGCAATGGCAGACGAAATATTTAAATCATCATCAAGAGATTCTATAAACATTTTTTCACATTGTGAACATTCTTCAGATAAATCATCTCCTTCACCCTGAATTTCATTTAGACGTAGTCGAAAATCACGAATGCGACGGAGACTATTTTCAGCAGACTCCACAGTTTCGAAGGTAAAGTTATTAGGCTGTCTATAATGTGTGGCAAGTAATACCCAACGTATGGCTATGGGGTCTAAGCCTCGTTCTAACAGGTCTCTTAATGTAAAAAAGTTGCCTAACGATTTTGACATTTTTTTACCATCTACAACCAGATGGGCACAGTGTAACCAATATTTAACGAACGGTTTACCTGTGGCACACTCAGACTGGGCTATTTCATTTTCATGATGTGGAAACATATTATCTATACCACCACAGTGAATATCAAAACTCTCTCCTAAATATTTCATGCTCATTGCAGAACATTCGATATGCCATCCAGGCCTGCCTTTACCTAACTCCGTTTCCCAATAGACATCTCCATCATCTTCATCCCAGGCTTTCCAAAGGGCAAAATCACGGGCGTCTTCCATTTCATATTCATCAGTATCAACCCTACCACTTGCTCCTACTTTTAAGTCATCGATGTTCATGTGGCTTAACTTGCCATATTCTGGAAATGTACTTAAACGGAAATAGATACTTCCATTATGCTCGTAGGTATGTCCGTTCTCTCTCAATTTTTTAATAATCTCAACCATCTCTGGGATATGGTCTGTTGCTCTCGGATAAACATCTGCTTTCTCAATCTGAAGTGTCTCTAAATCCTTAAAGAAGGCTTCAATATAAAAATCAGTAATTTCTTTTAAGGATTTTCCCGTTTCACGACAGGTTCGAATAAGTTTATCCTCGACGTCAGTAATATTCATAACATGGAAAACATCGTATCCCCGAAACGTGAGGTATCTTTTCAGTAAATCCTCAAATATGTATGCACGGAAATTGCCAATGTGTGCGTAGTTATAAACTGTGGGCCCACAAGTATACAGTTTCACTTTTTGAGGTTCTATAGGTTCAAAAGGCTCGACTGTTCTTGTTAACGTATTATAAAAACATACTGCCATCAACTGACCCTTTCTTTACAATAAAATATCGGATAAAGCAATATTTAGATGAACTAACACATTTGATTATAAAAACTTAGCTATCACTATTAGAAATTCTATTCTATTTTTTAGGGATACTAACATGCAAAAACGATTAAGAATAGTACAAGACAAAAACAAAATATCCATTAACTTACATGTAAATCTAATGCGTTCCTTTATTTTCTATAGGCAATTTATAGTGCTTTGGTTATTTCTGAGGGAGGTAAAAGTGGGCGAGGCGGGAATCGAACCCGCATGGCCTTACGGCCAACGGATTTTAAGTCCGTCGTGTATTCCTATTCCACCACTCGCCCACAGTGGAAATTTTGGAGGCGGCACCCGGATTCGAACCGGGGAATGGAAGCTTTGCAGGCTTCTGCCTTACCACTTGGCCATGCCGCCTTTTTAATTTTGTAGTTAAATTTTACAAAGAAAAAGTGCTATAATGCAACTATTAAATAAAATTTTGCTCGTTATGCCTAAAAATCAATGTATTTAAGGATGTTTAGGTATGGAAGATATTGTTTATAAAATTGATGAAAACAATAGAATTACATTTGTTAATGAGGCATGGGATGTTTTTGCAAGAGAGAACAATGGTGATGAAATAGTATCTAAACGGATTATAGGCAGGAATCTTTTTGATTTTATAAGTGATATAACGGTAAAACAAATATATTTAGACTTGATGGAACAGGCTCGTAACAATAAAAAAATAAAAATTGATTTTCGTTGTGACTCACCTACATACAAAAGATATTTGACAATGAGTATTCAATGTAATGAGCCGAATACAATTACCTTTATTACACATTTAATCCGAAAAGAACCCCAAAATTATAAGAGCATTCTTGATTCTAAAGTATTAAGAGTTCGAAAGGTGATACGGATGTGTTCATGGTGTAAGAAGGTAGAATTTGATTCTCAATGGCTTGAATTAGATGAAGTTATTAACAAAGCCAAAATTTTTGATAGCGAGAAGGCACCAATGATTACTCATACTATTTGTGATAATTGTCTCAAATCTTTGGTAAAGGAACAGCAATCTTTTAGGTAGTTCTATGACGGGTTAGTAGAAATAACTTTGATAAAAATTTCTCGTGTTCGTGGTCCATCAAATTCACAGAGGAATATAGATTGCCATGTTCCTAAAACAAGTTTACCTTCGTTGATAATAACTTGCACGGAAGAACCCATTAAAGACGCTTTTACATGGGCAGATGTATTTCCCTCTGAATGATGGTAATCACCATGCCATGGAACAACCTTATCAAGTACATGCTCGATATCAAAAAGCACATCAGGGTCAGCATTTTCATTAATAGTAATTCCAGCGGTAGTGTGTGGAACATAAACAATAACAATACCATTTTGAACATTCGATTCTTGAACCGCTCTGGCTACATACGAATCCAAATTGATAAATTGGGTTCTACGGGCTGTCTTTATCTGAATTTTTTTCATTGAACTAATACTCCAATGTTTTAAGATTTCGTAGTCCAAGAGTCATAGGTAAGAATACAGCAACTATCGTTAAAAGAACAATAAAGATAATTACAGATGTTAATGCTATATAGAAGTCTTCTGGACGAGTAAACTGTGCAAGTACGTTCCACTGTAGTATCACTGTTTGGGCTGTGACAACAAGGGCAATATAGAAAATGCTTAATAACAAATTTAGCGTCCCTCCTAATCCCGAGACAATTCGAGCAGGATTATCTTCTTCAAAACTGGGGTATAAAGCACCTAACCCGACAGCAAGACCTGATAACCCCAAATTCATCAATATAATACTAAATACAGTCAAAGTAAAATATAAAGGCGTTAATTGAAGCATATAACCAGACAGGATCGCTAAAGTTACCGTAAATGGGGCGGAAGTCATAACACTAAGCCAAAATTTTTGCCATACCAACTGTTTTAAGGTAATAGGAGCCAAGCCAATTACCCAGAATCGATGTCCCTCCAAGCTTATCAATGGAAAAATAAAACGACTTGTTAAGGTAGCAAGAATTAAACTTAAGGATGCTATATTCATACACGCGATGAAACTTCGCCACATCTCTTGTTCAAAATATTTTGTGGTGTTCCTCAAATTGGCAATATAAATCGCCATGATACCAAAAAAGATTATAAACTGAGACCACTGCGTAGCGTCTCTCCAGAATAAACGTATATCTTTTACGACTAAAGGCTGATAAGGCTCAGGAATAATCCTTAATATTTTTTCAAGACGCCCCAAAATCCCTCGATTAGGTAATTTAATCCGTTTATTTCCCATCCCTTGTAAGCCAGAAAAACCAGGGTAAAATATAAGTCGAGATAGAAAAGAGGCTACGAGTGTGATGAATAAGGCATTAGCTATCATAAGCATAAACCAGAATATGACGTCGAAAAACTGTCTCTCCTTCGACTTCAACACCCCCTCTGTAAACCAATAAGGTGGAAACAAAGGTGATTGCACATGTGAAGTGGCACTCAGAAACACAGGTAAGATCGTGTCTTCACTTATTTTTGTTCCCCGAAGCATGGTATTTATATACCAAAATAAAAAAATGACACCTAATACACCAAATAAAATCATGAAACGGAGTTTCAATTTAGGAAAAATCAAGACTAAAAATTGTGTAATGATATTTCCAAGTCCTGCTGGAATAATTACAAATGGAGCAAAGAAAATAATTGATGCTATATAAAAGAAAATAGTTGCTTTTGTACTCAGTCCATAAGCAAGTATTAATGGAACACCCAAAAATGCCACTGACCAAGAACTAAATGCTATACATTCAATAAAGCGGACAAAGAATAGTCGGTTAAATGGGATAGGTGTCTGTACTAAAAAATGAATCTCTTCAGCCTTATACAAGGTGAAAAAAGCAATTAAAATATTGGAAAAAATCAAAAATAAGAAAACAGCACTCATTAAAATCATGAACATCCGAGCCATCAACAACTCACCAAAATTCACTTCAATTCCAGCTCTTGACCCGAATTTTAATAACCAGTCGAATCCTTCATAAAGCCCGAAGAAAATACCTAACCATATTGCAATTGCAGAGAAAGTAATAACAGAAATCTTCAACTTTGATTCTTTGCGGATACTCAATATTTGATGTTTCAAGATATTTCGTTTTGCTTCTAATATTGCTAAAATCTGTTCCATAATAGAATTCTTCTGAATATTACTTATACTTCGTCTGTTTCCTTTGTTAACTCTAAAAATACATCCTCTAAGTTTCCTGGTGTATTTGAGAGGGATTTTATTTTATCTACAGAGCCGAATGCACAGAGACGCCCTTGATGAATGATGCCTATAATATCCGCTATCTCCTCTGCAATACTTAACGTATGGGTCGACATAAAGACGGTTAGTCCTTCTTTTTGAGTTTTCTCTTTTAAGTAATCCTTGACGAAACGAATATTCTTTGGGTCAAGTCCTACCCACGGCTCATCAACAATAACTATCTCTGGGTTGTGTAAAAAACAAGCAGTAAATGAGAGTTTTTGTCGCATCCCATGGCTATAGTCTTCAATTAACTGGTCTATAACTGTGGTAAGCCCGAACAGAGATATTAATTCTTCCGTCCGAACCATAAATTCTTTCTCGGAAATTTGATATAACCCTGCAATAAATCTAAGAAACTCTCTACCTGTAAGTTTATCGTAAAGGAAAGGGTGGTCAGGTACAAAACCAATATACTTTTTCGCTTTTACAGGGTCTTGTTGTATGTCAATCCCTGCAATGAGAGCTCGTCCTTCTGTAGGTTTCATTAACCCTGTTAACATTTTTATTGTGGTCGTTTTTCCTGCACCATTAGGCCCTAAAAAACAGAAAAAAGTCCCTTTTGATATCTCTAAATCCAATTTATTGACTGCAATTTTTTCACCAAATTTTTTCGTCAAACCTTCTGTTTTTATCATAGGTACTCCAAAATTCTATGCTTTTGCAAATTTTTTTCCAGGAAATTGTTTTACCAATCCTTTCATTTCCATAATCGTCAACATAGATAACGCTTCAGACACAGGAATGTGACAAGCCAATGCAACTTCATCTACATAAGAACCTTGTGGGTTAAGAATGTCTATGATTGCTTTTTCTTTTTCATTCATTGGTGAGGGGTACGACCTTCCTGCAGGCTGTTCGTTTTTATTTTTTATGACTTGTTTCGTCTCCTTTTGCTGAATCTCATCGTTTGACTTTGTTGTATCTGGTTTATCTATATCAATTGCGGATGCAAGAGGCATCTGAAGTGGCTCTGATAATGTTTCAGGTTTCCATAGTTGTGGAATTTCTTCAAGAATATCTGAAATATGTTCCACAAGTTTTGCCCCCTGTCGAATAAGACTATGTGAACCTTGACTGTTTGCGTATCCTATAGGACCAGGAACAGCAAAAACCGTCTTTCCTTGGTCTACTGCATACTGTGCTGTAATCATGGCACCGCTATTTAAAGGTGCCTCGGTAACTAATGTCCCTAATGAAAAACCACTTATAAATCGATTACGGACAGGAAAATTATTTCCCGTCGGTTTTGTCCCCATAGGGAATGTGGAAATAATAGCCCCTTGACTTTGGATTTGTTGCCACAGTTCTTGATGTTGAGCAGGATAAATAATATCAATTCCACATCCTAAAAACGCTACAGTTCGTCCACCATTTGCTATAGCAGTTTTATGGGCAATGCCATCTACACCTAAAGCAAATCCACTTACAATGGTAAAACCAGCCTGAGATAAACCTCTTGCAAAAATTTCAGTGACCTTTGTGCCATAAGGTGAAATCTTTCGAGTCCCTACAATCGCAATAGAACGTAAATCCTTTTCTAATAATTTTCCTTTGCAATATAACACTAATGGCGGTTCATAAATTTCAGCAAGTGATAAAGGATATTCTGGGTCGTCTAATGTAATTATTGTTACATTGTGTTTGTCTATAAGACGTAACTCATTATCTAAATCTACAACTTCACGATATTGAGCAATTCGATGAGATATTGTTTTCCCGACAACTTCAGCAAGAGCCTTCTCAGATGCAGATAGTACCTCAGAAGGTGCCCCAAATCGAGCAATTAACTTTAAAAAGGTTGCCGAGCCAATTCCTGGTATTAGATAAAGATTTAGCCATTGCTTTATTTGGTCATTCTGCATAATGGCTTTCCAACTTAATTGCTATTGATGTTCTTAATATAGGCGTTTCGATACCACACCTCTCCACCATGGTCTTGCAATAATAAATAACCTTTTTGTGGAAGCTGAGCAAGTGGTGTATCGAATTTTCCGATAGGCATGGTCATTAATGAAATGTCCACATCTAAGACTTTCCATCCGTTCATAGAAACAATAAGATTACTACCCCGACATGTTATATCATAGGAATTCCATTCACCAGGCTGAAAATTCATATTAAACATTGGGGTTGCAACGTCATATAATGAACCACATGAATTCTTGTTTGGTGGCTGACCATAATCTTCGAATACCTGAATCTCAAACCCTTTTTGAACGGGATCTTTTAAGTCAGAACGGAAAAACACACCACTATTGGCTTGTGGTGTTAATTTAAACTCAATATGGAATTCGAAATCTGTTACTTCATTATCAAGATAGGCGATATAACCTCCACCTTTTGAGCCAAAGATATGGAGAATGTCATCAGATGAAAATTCAAATCCATATTTTTTATCTTTATTTGTTACATTTTGCCATTTAGTCTGATTTTCTTTAGAAAATAGGTTTATCCACCCATCTCCTTGAGGAATAGGTGTACATTTACCTATGGGTAATCGCTTCTGGATTATATCGGTACCCTTTGTTGAACATGAAAAAAATGGTATCAGTGTCACAATGATAAAAGGAGTTAAGATATGTTGTATAATTTTCGCTGAACAAATCGATTTTGTATTTATCATAGTCATTCTCCTTTATAAAAATAAATTTTGATATTGAGAGATAATACCATTAATCAATTCCAAAACAAAAGATTGTATAATGATAAAACAACCCTATTTCAATTGAAAAAATAGCAAAAGGAAAGGAAAAATTAAGATGAAAGGAGTTGTATTAGCAGGCGGTTTAGGAACACGACTATTACCTTTAACGCGTGTTACAAATAAACATTTGCTCCCAGTTTACGATAAGCCTATGATTTTTTATCCTATTCAAACTTTGGTAGATGCGGGAATTAAGGATATTATGATTGTCACAGGAGGAAACAATGCAGGAGATTTCCTACGTCTTTTAGGTAACGGAGAAGACTTCGGGCTAAATCAACTTCATTACACCTACCAAAAGATAGAAGGGGGTATTGCCCATGCACTTGCATTAGCGGAGCCTTTTGTTGGAAAAGATAAAATGGTCGTCATATTAGGTGATAATTTTATACAAGGAAGTATTAAAAAAGCAGTAAATGATTTTGAAAAACAACCTGCAGGGGCAAAAATCTTTTTAAAGGAAGTATCTAATCCCCAAGAATTTGGGGTTGCTGTAATAGAACATGGAAAGGTCAAGGAGGTTATTGAAAAGCCTAAAGAACCACCTACAAATTACGCAGTTGTCGGAATTTATATGTATGACTCTGATGTATTTGATATTTGTCGTACCCTAAAACCAAGTGCAAGGGGCGAATTAGAGATTACAGATGTCAACAATGAATATATCCTTCGGGGCACTATGACATATGAATTTTTGGAAGGTTGGTGGGCGGATTGCGGAAGTTTCGAAGCCTTACTTCGTTCAAATATATTAGTTGCAAGAGAAAAAGGTATTAATATATAACAGGGAGAGACATAGAAGGAGGTTTTATGACAGTATACATCTGTAAATATTGTGGGAAAAAAGCCACAAGTGTTCAATCATTAGCGTCCTCTTTTTGTACAAGACATCCTAACGGTCCAGGCAAAGGCAGACATGCTGTTTATGAGGGAGATGAAAAAACAGAATATGTTTGTAAGTTTTGTGGTCGTAAATTTTCATCCATCCAATCGATGTCAGCTAATTTCTGTCTGCGACATCCAAATGGCTCTGGCAAGGGAAGACATGAGCCTATGTTATAAAACGAAATGTATGTTTTAGGAGAGTATATTTCTACTGATTTTAAATTTTTGAGACATTTGTTATAAAATTTAAACCTATACAAACAATTAATAAATATTCGCCCGGGTGGCGGAAATGGCAGACGCGCCAGACTAAGGATCTGGTCCCAGAAATGGGGTAGGAGTTCAATTCTCCTCCCGGGCACTATATAGTTTCTCTTCTATTTATATACCCAAAAAACACCCACATTATCCCTCCCTTTTAAATATTTTGTTATTATTGGGGAATAAAGTTCGATATAATTATATTTCTAAATCATACATTTTCATAAATAAGATTATGATTATTGGGTAGAAAAAAATTAGCACAACATGTTCATGAAAGGAGCGAAATATGGATGTTTTTGAAGCAATTGAATTAAGAAGAGCAGTCAAACAATTTGACCCAAATCACAAAATAACAGAAGAAGAAATACAAAAGTTAATGTCTCTTGTGTTACTTTCGCCAACTTCATTTAACATTCAGAATTGGCGTTTTGTGCTTGTTAGGGATCCAGAATTACGGAAAAAAATTTATCAAGTGGCATGGAATCAGCCACAAGTTATTAATGCCTCATTATTAGTTGTTTTATGTGCTGATATAAAAGCATGGGAAAAACAACCCGAACGTTACTGGCGAAATGCTCCAGAAGATATTAAAAATTTTGTCGTGCCCGCTATTGACCAGTATTATCGTGGAAGGGAACAAGTACAGAGGGATGAAGCCATGCGTTCATGTGGTATTGCTGTACAAACCTTAATGTTGGCAGCCAAGGCAATGGGCTACGATACATGCCCAATGGTTGGTTTTGACTTTGATGCAGTTGCCAAGTTAATTAATCTCCCACAAGACCACGTAGTTGCTATGATGGTCGCAGTGGGTAAGGCTACAAAACCTGCCTGGCCTCGTGCAGGGCAACTTCCGTATGAAGAAGTTGTTATAATTGATAAGTTTAGTGATTAATCAAAACTCTATTGTTGATGCGATATAGAAAAAGTCAGAATCATTGTCGTTCATAGTCGATATAAATGAAGTTCCATAATTATCGAGGAAAGCACCTTTAACAATTCCGTCGCCAACAAAGAAATGAGACCATCCTGTTTCAAAATTTAGGTCTTCATTATAAGCGTAGGAGAGAGTTAATAATGTTTGCCAGCCTAAGTCCTTCGGATTTTCTTGAGTAAAAAATGACAGATAGCCTAAGGGATAAAATTCATAACTACCCAGTGAGAACGAGTAAGGACTATCAAAGGAAGAAATTGTTTGTAGGTAACTCAGTTCAAAACTTACTTCGACTTTCTCGGTCGGATTTACAGAAACACCAGAATATACCTGCCAGAAATTTGTCATGCCAGATATATCTATAAAATTCTCTTCTCTATATGCTGAAAACAACCGATTAAAGGAAGGACTTGCGGAACTAGCATCTAAATTTAAGAACCAATCCATAAACGAAACATCACGATTATCATCAGCATCATAATAGCACCCACCCAGATAAACTCTTGGGGACCATTTTATTTTTGATAGTGTATAACCTACTTCGAAGTGCCCCGCAGGTAAAGACCAGGAAATATCATCGTCACCATAGATTCCTCCAATCGGAACAAATAAATTCCCAAAAGCAGAACCCTCACCCCATTGATATGCTGTTTCCATTTCATAGTCCCAATCTTCATGACTGCCATAAAACCGTAAGCCAATAGTGTGAATATATGTCGTATCAGAGTTATCTCGTCCAAGAACCCCCTCTATTGCTTCTAAGATAAAGTCATCTCTTGTAACTTCACTATTTGTATTATCTCTCAACAAGAAGTAATAAAAATCAATATTTGTTCCTTCCCAAATATTTTTCCATGTAAAATAAGTTGACCAAAAATCAATATCATCATGATTAAATGAACTCATGCTTTCAAAAAGTTTTCCATAAAATACATCCAGCATCCAAGATTCTTTTTCATATTGTAGACGGATAGCATCAAAACTTAACCCTGTAAAGACATTAGGTCCAGGGTCTGAACCCACAAGCCAACCAGAACCCAGGTCAATTGCTTGTCTGCCTACTGTAAATGTTAAATCATTAATTCCAAAATCCTTAGCTTGTATGTAGGCTTGAAACAGCTCTATATCATCAGATGAATCCGCTCTATTATCTTTACCTGTTAGATATTGTTGGGACCGAAAGTCTTCCCCCCATGTATCAATAGAGTCTACTTCAAAAAACACAGATATATTATCGGTCATTGTTGCCTTTGTATGTAATCGTGTTCTCTGTTCAACATAAGAAGTACCAGTAGAGCCTTCACCTGATCGATATGCTGAATAGGTACCCTCAGGTCCAATACTCCTACCAAATAAAGCACATGAAGGAATTCGCACTTGGTCCGAAGGTTCAATCCATTGGCGGTAATATAATCCATAAATTTCTATTTTACCACCAATTTCAACAGATGTAAGTTCAGCATTAACAATAGAAGTAAATGGAATAGTAAAAATAAGGCATAGAAGAGTTGTTCTGTTACACATATATATATTCCTTCTTGGGTAGTTTTATTAATATATAACATGTATCTGAAGTTTAATATCAATATTCATGCCAAAATATATAATTTATTCATTAAATTATTGTAAATTGGTAAAATCTCTTTATCTATTCATTTTTTGTTCAAATTATTTTCACAAGAATACTTCCATAAAGTATCATTCACTATTTAAAATGACATTTTTGTCTATTTTTTTAAGTATCAGACCCCTTTCCCCTGAATAGCAGATATAAATAAACTATTTCACAAAGTATTGTGATAATAGGAAAAGATAAAACTGGATACAGATTAATTCCAAAGTATCCTGCTGACCAGTGATGAAATACCCAATCCCAGTTCGGTGACCATCGCCCTTCATTTCCAATCCAAACCTGAATGAATTCTTCCAGCATACTTAATCCAGGAACCCACCAAATCCATGGGAGGCATACAATAATCAGTATAATACCGATAGCAACATTTCCTAAACCAGCCTTTACTGCCCCTGGTGCTTGAGGTGTCGTCCATGCAGATTCAAGCAAGCCCAGACAAATAGCAACTATAAATGCTAAAGTAAACTTTAAATATCTTGATTGCCCCCAACTTTTCAATTCCCAGTTTCCACACAATCTATACCATTTATTGGTCATTTAAGATTTGACTTTATAGGACCGAAATTCTTGAATAAAAATAGACCTTCTTTACCTGGAGCAATAATATCTTTCCAACTATTTTTATCTATATCATCTACCCAAAAATAAATACCAACACCACTTGCTTGACCTGCAGGTCCATAGTCTAAAGTATACCTAACAAAGTCACCTTTATTTATTTTGAAGTAGTACACCCCTAATGGGTCTTTTGAGCCAGGGTCATGAAATGCATGTGCACGATAACGTTTCCCTGTAATTAATTCTAATTCACCATCATTGTCTATATCATGGAGTTGTATATCATGGTATTGAGAGCGATTTTCATCAATAACATGTTTTTCCCATGACCTTTTCCCATCATCTAATATTTTTTGTTCATACCAGAATAAACCGTAATCATGAGCAGAACCAACAATAATATCGTTCTTACCATTTTTATTTACATCAAAAACCAGAATAGGCACACTGGCAGAACCCAAATTCCACTCTGGAAACCACTGCCAATTCTCAGTATCAAATGGATTTATTGGTGATTTAAGCCAACCACCAGAAAATAGGAAATCAATTGCTCCATCTCCATCAACATCGCCACAACCGAAACCATGTCCCCCCGCTCCATCAGTTTTAACCTCATATTTATCAAATGAACCAGTTGGTTTCCCATCTTCTCCCATTTTCAACTTAAAGATAAAAACAGGTTTCGTTACAGGTATTACTTCAGGTATACCATCTTTATCTAAATCATAGAACACAGCCCGTTCAATATTTCCAACTTCTGCAATATTGTGAGTATTCCATAACCCGTCGTTACCTTTTGGATTTTCACGCCAACGTAAGGTTTTACCCCACCATCCGCCTGTAATAACATCTAAATATCCATCTCCATTTACATCCATAGGGAAGTTAGAAAAATCATCATAATAATCGTCCATTGGTTGAAGAACGCATACTCGGTGCGACTTTTTATAATCGGGTCCTTCATACCAGTATTCGCCTGAAAATATATCTATAATTCCATCATTGTTAACATCAAAAGATGATGCAGATTCATAAATGCCCTGTCCTATCCGCTCTCTTTGAAACAGAAGATAATTTTCTGTTTCCGCTCCTGATATTATTTGTGAAACACAAAAAATAATTATTGGTAACATTATAAGTTCCTTTTTAGTTAAAATGTTTTTACGTTGAATGGCAATGGTTTTCCTGAAAGGTCAGTTAAACGAAGACAAAAGTTCCAGCCTCCTTTAATTTGGGTGATTTGGAGCAAGATTTTGTTTACTCCGTTATTAAAATGCACCTGTATTTTATCATCGTCTACCTTCATTCCCCTGTCTACATGTTTCTTAGCCACTTCTTGTTGATTAACCCATAAGCGGAAGCCATCATCCGAACCGATATTAACAAAAGCGTCTGTTTCTTCAGGTAATTCTATTTCTGTATAGGCAAAAGCGGAAAGGTACGAGCATTCAGAAGCGTTTTGTTCACACAGTGAAATCAGACCTATATAGCCCCAACCTTCTGCTTTTACATTTTTCTTCCATGAATACTTTTGTTGTTGGAACTCCAATGGTGAGTTTAAATCTACTACTGCTTGGGGAAAACCATAACTTTCTCGAAATGGATTGTCAATACTCCAGGGAAATGGACCTATTAAGTTCCAATTTTCAACAAAACCTACCAAAGAAGAGAAGAGAGACAAATTTTTTGAGTTCGATAAAGTAGAAATAATAACGTCGATAGAACTCACATTTGCCAATTGCTCTATAAGAATATTTTTTATTTTTTCTTTTTGTTCTTTATCTTCTTCAGGGATAGCACACCAAAGCTCAAACAGAAGTGGAAATGGTAATTTTTTAGGGTCTTCTTTCTCTAATTCTGGCAATAATACATTTATTGCCTCTAACGTAGGAAATTTTTTTATCCCCTCCAATACTATTTCTTGTTCCTCTGGTGGGCATAACTTAAAGAGATATAAATAAGCCTTTCCTATGAATTGTTTTTCATTTTCTTCTACTTGTTTATATGTTGAGACTGTTCGCCATAAACACTCTCCAAGTTTTTGTTTTTCCGAATCATCGAGAGATGGCATTATAAGAGGGACATAATCTACGTATTTTAATGAAGGCTCTTCATAGAATGCATTCAAAAATACTCGTTTTACATCTGTATGAGGTTTGTTTAATAAGTCTATTACAAGTTTTTTTGCTTCTTCATTATTGTCATATTGCACTAATAAAGGAATAAGTAATACCTGCTGCTCTGTCGAAATTTTCGAACATAATTGTAATATTTGTTTTTCTACCTCTTTAGGATAAAGCAAGGTTATAGCATGGAAAACTGAACGATAAAGATGTCTTTTATCGGTATCAGATAAAATATCAATGAGGGTAGGAAGAACCGAAGCATCCCCGAAACGTCCTAACCCTGTAATTGCAGATTGTAGAATTGCTGAGTCTTTACAAAATTGAAGGGTACTCCGATACATTTCCATCGCATAATCCCAATTTCCGCCTTTAAGTACAACATTTTCAGCTAAACGAATATAAGCATCCCACAATTCTTTATATACAGGTTCGATAGTATTCACCGATGTGCATATCTCTAATAATCTTGGGGCATATATTGGTACACCTGTGTTTGAAAGAACCATAGCCGATGCTGATTTTATGCTTAGATTATTATCATTTAAGAGTGAATAAATTTTATCTGTGCATGGCACTTCACCCATTTGATATAAACCAAGAAGGATAGAGATTTTCCCTTCGGTATCAATTTGGTCTAATGTGTCACAAAGAAGTTGGGCAGAATTCCTTGTCCCATTTTCAACGAATGCCACACGAACTTTTTCCCTCCATTGTGGGTCTAAAAGATATTCTCTTAATACACTAAGGTCTGTTTGCTCATCTATCATAAGTATTAATGTTTTTAATATTACGTCACGAGCAGAATCACTTAAAGATGTATCCTCAAAATAATTGATTAATTTATTGTAAAATATCTGTTTATTTTCCATCTCTGTCTTTATTAAGCGGTTTGTAATATCAAACAAGATATTTCGTGCTGTTCCAGAAATATCCGGGTTTGTCGATTGCAAACAAGGAATAATTTTAGGTAAAACATCCATAGGTGGTTTTAGAGGTAGCAATTGCCTTGCTATTGCGTGGTCTGATGGGTTTTCAGAATTAAGTTTCCCAATGAGAAGTTCAAGTGACATACTCCTGTCGAAATCAGATGGAGCGGTCAACATTGATACCATAAAAAAAATAGTTAGTATAGTTGTTATCATGTTCTATTCCTTTTTCTGTCTTATTACAAATGCCAAGGTGCACGATATGTTCGAGTAAGATAACAATTTGCCTCTCTATCGTTTACAAATTGTTCATTTGCGGAGTCCCATAACAATTTTCTACTGGTTCGCAATGCAATACCTGCAAGTAAAACAGCCGATGTTGAACGAAATCCTTGTTCTATATCTGCGGAAGGCTTTTTTCGTGTTCGAACGCAATCAAAAAAGTTATTATGGTGGTCTGTATTAGCCCAACTGCGTTCTGGTTCCCCTACAAATTCAGGTGCTTGCGACCCATCTGCATATCTAATAATAAAAGAACCCCTATCTACAAATAAAGAACCTTTTGTCCCGTGGAACGCTATGCCGTACCCTTTATTTGCATGAAAATTTGCGTGTCTTTGTTCCCATGTTACAAAACATCCAGGGTATTCCATCAACGCTTCTATCGTTTCATAATTATCAGCCCCTGGACCCTCACGATAACTTCCGCCGACAGCCTGAATAGACAAAGGAGCGTCTTGTTGTATTCCCCAATGAACCACATCAATCAAATGAATTCCCCAATTTGTTAGCTGTCCACCACGGGCATAATCAAAAAATCCCATAAAACCGCCAAATCGCTCCCGAGAAAAAGGTACATAGGGTGCGGGACCAAGCCACAAATCCCAGTCTAACCCTTTAGGTATGGGTTCAATCTTCTCACCTGGTTTCCATTCGTTAACACCGACCCAGGCCCGAGCAGATGTAATTGTCCCTAAATGTCCCGAGTGGATAATGTGCATTGCCCTTTGAAATACAGGCATAGACCTCTGTTGTGTTCCTACCTGAACAACACGACCGTATCTTCGGGCAGTGTCAACCATAGCACGACCTTCCTGAATCGTAACGCAAACAGGCTTTTCTACATAGACGTCTTTTCCAGCTTTGCAAAACATAATTGTTAAAAGGGCATGCCAATGGTCAGGAGTTGCAACAAAGACAGCATCGATGTCTGAGCGGTCAAGCAAATAACGAAAATCTTGAAAACCTTCTGGTCGCTTTTTACTAAGTTTTTCAACTGTATCCATCGCCTGATAGTATCGACTTTTTGCAACATCACATACTGCTACAATCTGGCAATTAGGATTAACAGCCAGAGCCTCTATATGTCTTGAACCCATCCCACCGTTGCCAATAACTGCCAGACGAATTACATCTGAGAGACTAATTCCCTCTGCAAAAGCATGAGCGAACCATGATGAACTGTTGAGCAATATCAAGCCTGAACTAATCTTTTTTATAAACCTTCGTCGGTTTATTTTGTTATCTTCTTTTTTATTTTTTGACATAACCTAAAACCTTATATATTATATATTGACTTATGTAGTTTTGCTTGCTTTTTCTGCTAATTCACCAAAACGATGAACAACTGCTAATGCTGGGTCTAACGGCACTTTAGCTCGCTGAACATCTTTTGGAACCGAAATAATCGGTGTCGGTCTTAATGATTTTCCTGCAAATTGAGGTAGCCATGTTTGTTCGGCTTCCAACATTTCCGCTACCATATCGCGTATCTCTTTTAAGGACAGACATGCAGAGGTAAGCGGGTCTAATGCACATGCTGAAACAACCAATTCTGGGTCTCCCTGGATACTTGCCTCTACTGCTAACCCCTGAACATTTACATTGGTAAGATTTAACCCAGCACATTGAGATGGCAATGCCCCTATATGTGTTGGATGTAATCCTATTTTATCTGCAAACACTGGAATTTCAACACAACAGCCGTCTGGAAGATTTGTAATATAATGGTCGTTTCGAACATTCCCTTGAAATTTAAATGTTTTGCCTGTTTCTAATGCTTCAAGGATATAAGAGCAATATTCAACACTTCTTCCTTTAATTTTTGTCGGTTCATTCGCCAGCAAGTCCTCATTCTCTAATTTTTCTGCAATTAGCTTGCACCATTTATAATAAGCACCTGATTCTCCACCAAAAGATGGTTCGTCACAATACATTTTTAGTGTCCTCTCATGACTACGAAACCATGGAATATATTCGGAAAGATGTCCTGTGCTTTCAGTCATAAAATATCCAAAATGCCTCATAACCTCAATACGCACTTTTTCGTTTACATAATATTCAGGTTGCTCACAACGGAGTTTGAATAAGGGATATAAATCTTTTCCTTTGTGCTCAATTCTTAAGAACCAAGCCATATGATTTATCCCAGCAACTAAGTAGTCAATCTCATCCTTTGGAACTTCTACATAACCGGAAATTAAATCTAATGTTGTTTGAACACCATGACATAGCCCCACAAACTTAAGTCCAGGGACTTTCCCTAATGCCCAACATACCATTGCCATGGGATTAACATAATTCAACAAATATGCGTTTGGACAAAGTTCCTGCATATCATTTGCTAATTCTAACATGACAGGAATAGTACGAAGTGCCCTAAATATTCCTCCCGGTCCCATGGTATCCCCAATACATTGGTCAACCCCATGCTTTAATGGTATCTCATAATCATACTTAAAAGCATTTACCCCTCCAATTTGCAACATTGCAATTACGTAATCTGCTTGATTTAAGGCTTCACGTCTGTCTTGAGTAATATAATTTTTAATCTTTAAACCATTTTCCTTGCCTACACGGTCTGCAAAATTTTTCATTCGTTCTATTTTTTTGAGTGTAGGACTCATAAACCAGAACTCTGCATCTTGGAATGCAGGAATAGATACGAGGTCCATAAATAATGTCTTGCAAAACACGACACTTCCAGCACCTATCATCGCTATTTTTGCCATAATTATTCTCCTATAATTATTTTAATGTTACAATTTCAATACTTTACCCGATAGTTTAATATTATACTTCCTTGTATATCATAGTAAAATAAGAAGTAGGATTTTCCAAAAGTTAGGAAATTATAATAAGATAATGATAAATTTATTTAAAGTAAAGAGAGTTTATTTATGTTTCCATCAAACTTAAAGCGACTTTTCCTTTTTTGGACTAAAGACCCAGAACAAACACCTATCCAACTTGAAATACATACAAAGGTTATCAATTCAATCGAAAGTCTCGCTTTGTTTTTGAGGTATCTTACGTTAATTATTGTCGTTGTCGGATATATTATTGAGGCTTTTCATCAACAGTATTTACTTCCACTGTTCATTGTATTCATTGTTGCACATAATGTGTTTGTGCATTTCACGTTTTTCTTTGGAAAGTATCATCTTTTTACGACACCACTGAATTTTTTTCTTCACCTATCCTCTATTACATTGGCTGTCCTTGTTACAGAAAAAGAGTATAGTCCAATAGTAATGTTTTATCCCTTTTTTATATTTTCTTATCTTCTATATGTAGAAAAGAAACCCTATCCTCTTATAGTGACCTTAATTGTTATCATCTTCATGTGTTTTTCTATTATTGGGGCATGGCTATGGGAAGGAATATCCTATTCTTCTTATTATCTATTTTGGCGTAGTTTCACAATCTTTTTCTCGGCTCCTTTTGCTTACTTTTTTCTTTTTTATATAAACGAAACGCGGAAAGACCTTTTGCAAAAGGAACAAGAACTTCTTTACACGCAAGGGATTATCAAATCAATTATCGATAGCATTGGAACTCCTATTATTATTTTTGACGAACGTGAAATTATTGTTGATGCGAATGCCAATGCGTATGATTTTTTCCAACTTAAATCTGAAGGTATCATAGGTGAACGAATTCGTAGTTTCTTTTTTGATGATACTTTAATAGGAGAACATTTACTCTCTCTGAAATCAAGAGAAAATATGAATATCAATGCGATAGCACTTACCTCGACAGGAGAAGAAATACCTGTAGACTTTATCGTTCAGGCGTTTTATCAAAATCGTAGACGACATTTTCTTGGAATTCTTATTGATAAGCGTGAACAACAACGACTCCAAGAAATATCATTTGTTTTACGAAAACAAAAAGAAGAAATTGAAAATAAATTAAATCTACTAAAAGAAATTCAGGTAGGATTATCAAATCATATTGTGTCAAAAATTTATAACTATTTAACTATAATTAAAAACATTCTATATCTTGCTACAAAAGAACAACTTGGCTCGCTCTCTGAGCGACAGAAAAATGCCCTCGAAATTGCATATCGAGCAATTGATGAATTAGAAAGAGAAATAAACAAAGAAATGGAACTGGTAAGTAAAGGCTCGATGGAACAACCTTATTCATCAACTGAACAGTAAACAACTTAATTTGCTTTCCTTCTTTTTGATTGTTTTATGTAACTTCCGTATAAGAACATATTGTAATTGTAGTCGTTATATGTAAAGTAGAGTGATTTATATATTCAGACTACAAGGCAGTGAAACTACACAAACATCTAATCTAAATTAGAAAATTTTGATTTTACCATTAATGTGTAATGGTAGAGCATAGCCTGGACTAAACCAGGCATTTCCTTCACCGAATATGTTTTCAAGTTCCATTAATAGCTGAGGTGTAGGGGTAACATTATAGTCTGGATGAGCCTGAATAATTATTTCCACTTTCTTCGGTACAGTATCCACTAACTCAACTTTATCATCATCATTCTCGGAATCCGTAAGTTGGTTTATTATATCCTCAAAATGAAAAAATACATCACATTCTCCAGTATGATGAACAATAATATCAGAAAATTTATCGTAATCTTCTTTTAATTGGAACGAATTCACACGAATATGAAGAGCCTTTGCAAGTGTAAATAATTCTGTGGGTTTGACCGCTGTGCGAGCAATCAAACCAAGTTGTCCTTTGCGGAAATTTATTTTACTGAGAACAAAAATAACACTTCCTTTGGAGAGAATATCTTTTGATTCCTCATAAACATCTGAAAAAAAAGTAACTTCGTATTGTTTCCCAATGCCTTCCAAACTGACAAATGCCATTTTCCCTTTTTCATTTGTGTGATATTTTATAGAAGAAACAATTCCACCAACAATAACTTCGTCACCTTCCTTGCCCTCTTCAATCATATAATGTGGAGCTACCCATATAGAAAGTAAGTCCTTATACTGTTCTAATGGATGTCCAGTAAGGTATAAACCAACCACCTCTTTTTCATATGTTAACTTTTCTAACAACGCCCAATCATCTTTTTGGGTTTTATCCCGAGAGGTCGCTCTCGTTGTTACTCCTTCTGATTCATCAAATAAACTGATTTGTCCTAATTCACGGTCACGTATGGCTCGTTGCCCTTCCGCCAGAGATATATCAATCAAATCAAACATTTCTTTACGTTTCACACCAAAGCTATCAAATGCCCCTGCCTTTATTAAATTCTCTAAAACACGTTTATTAATTTGACGTGGATTTAACCGTTGACAAAAATCGAAAATATTCTTATATGGTCCATTGAGTTCTCGCTCTTCTACAATAGATTGACAAACACCGATTCCCACATTTTTTATGACGCCAAGACCAAACCGAATTGATTTGTCCTCAATAGTAAAGCCAACATCACTTTTATTAATATCAGGTGGAAATATTGAGATTCCCATACGTTTTGCTTCCTGAACATATAAAGAGATTTTGTCCAGATTATCGGTTTCACTTGTTAGCAAAGCACACATATACTCTTCAGGAAAATTTGCCTTTAAGTATGCTGTTTGATACGACAAAAGTGCATATGCCACAGAATGGGATTTATTGAATCCATAATTAGAAAATTCCTGAATATTTGAGTAAATTTGAGATGCCAGTTGCCCATCAATTCCATTTTTTTTACATCCATTGATGAATGGTTCTTCCATTTTCTTAACAATTTCTATTTTTTTCTTTGCCATTCCTGAACGTAACGTATCTGATTGGGGTAGGGAAAATCCTGCACATGTTTGAGCTATCTGCATGACTTGTTCTTGGTAAATTGGAATTCCATAGGTCTCTTTTACTATCGGTTCTAAGGATGGATGCCAATATTGAATTTTTTCAGGATTAAATTTGTTTTGGATGAATGTATCAATAAATTTCATGGGTCCTGGGCGATATAACGCAACCAGAGCAGAAATTTCCTCGAAAGTGCTTACCTTAAGTCGAATTGCAACGTCACGCATCCCAGAACTTTCTAATTGAAAAACCCCTAATGTCTTCCCTTCCCGTAATATCTTAAATGTCTTCTTGTCATCTAATGGAATGTTTCCCAGATTAATAGTTATGCCTTTATGTTTTTTAATTAATTTTAACGTGTTGTCAATAACTGTTAAGGTCTTTAGTCCAAGTATATCCATCTTTAATAAACCGAGATATTCAACACATTCTTTTTCCGCTTGTGTTGCAACAAATTCTGAATTTTGTTCCCTGAACAGGGCTACGAAATTAACGATTGGTTTGTCACAGATAACTATCCCCGCAGCATGAGTTCCACAATTCCTTATAATCCCCTCTAACTTAATAGCAAAGTTCCATAACTTTTTTACATTTGAGTCTGTTTCGACCAGTTGTTTCAAGTCAGGTTCTTTTTCCAATGCTTCGTTTAAAGTTATTTTCCCTGCGGGTATCATCTTAGCAATTTGGTCTACTTCATTGTATTCCATCCCAAGAACACGACCTACATCCCTAACGACGTTGCGGGCAAGTGAACGTTGAAATGTGGCTATTTGTGCTACATTCTCCGCTCCATATTTTGAAATCGCATAGCGGATAATTTCAGAACGTTGTGTATCTGCAAAATCAATATCAATATCGGGGTCGCTTACTCGTTCAGGATTTAAAAAACGTTCAAACAATAACTGATAACGTATCGGGTCTACGTCAGTTATACCTAATACATATGCTACAATACTCCCCGCCGCAGAACCTCTACCAGGCCCTACAGGAATGCTGTGTGTCTTTGCATAATGTACGATATCCCAGACAACAAGGAAATAATCTACAAAATTGAGTTTTTCTATAATCCTTAATTCATATTCTGCTCTTTCCTTGTAAATGTCAGGAACATTCCCTTCAAATTTCTTTTTTAAACCTTCATTGACTAATTTCCTTAAGTAGGTTTTTGGGTCTGAATGGTCTTCTGGAATATATTTTGGTATGAGCTTACGCTTTTTGATAATATCACCACTACACATCTCTGCAATTCGTAGTGTGTTTCTACATGCCTCCGGAAAATCTTTAAAAATTCGATACATTTCATCCGGACTGCGGAAGTAAAATTCATTGCTACCAAATTTCCAATGTTTCTCATTTAATAAGGTATCCTGCGACTGGATACACAACAGAATTTCATGGGCGTCTGCGTCGTCTGGATAAGTATAGTGCGAATCTTGAGTTGCGATGAGCGAAATCTTATATTTTTTTGATAATTCCACAATCTTCGGATTCACTTTATCTTCTTCAGGAAGCGAGTGATACATTATTTCCAGAAAAAATCGTTCCTTACCAAAAATATCAACAAGGGTACCAATTGTATTCTCTGCAATCTCAACTTTATCATATGATAATGCTTTCGGAATTCGCCCACTAATACATCCACTACCAGCAATAAGCCCTTCATGGTGATTTGCTAAAAGTTTCATATCAATTCGAGGTTTCTTATAATATCCTTCGAGATACCCTGCCGATATTAATTTACACAAATTATTGTAACCTGTTTCATTTTCACATAGTAGTAGTAGATGATAATAACTTCGGTCAAATTCCTTTTCATTTTTATTTGTTCTTTCCTTCGGTGCAACATAAACTTCAGCACCAAGAATCGGCTTTATTTGAGTCCCATTTTTCTCATTATAATTATTTACAGCACGGTAAAAAGGAACCGCACTAAACAAATTACCATGTTCTGTTAATGCTAAAGCTGGCATTTTATATTTATGACAGAGTTCAACCAAATCTTTAATCCGTGACATACCATCTAAGATACTGTATTCAGAATGGGTATGTAAGTGTACAAAATCTTTATTCACCATGGAATGAATCCTCATTTTTTCAAAAGTTTTAAAGTGTTAATAATCAGGTTTAGGGCATTATCCGCTGTTTGTTGTTTGATTTCCAATCGGCTACCAGAAAATCGGAATTCATAAACATGACACTGTCCTAACTCGTAAGACGCAATCCCTATATAAACCAATCCCACTGGTTTTGTCAAAGTGCCTCCACCAGGTCCTGCAATACCTGTAACACCAATTCCAAGCATACTTCCTAAATGTTTGCAAACTCCCAAAGCCATTTCTTTTGCAACAGGCTCACTTACTGCACCATATTCCACTAACAAATGCTCAGGAACACCTAATAATTTCTTTTTTAATTCATTACTATATGCTACAATACCCCCTAAAAAAACAGCAGAGGAGCCTGGTACATTTGTAAGACGGTGAGCAATAAGACCACCTGTGCAAGATTCGGCTGTTGCAAGGCTTATATTTCTTTCTGTAAGTTGATGTATTATTAATTCCTCAGTTGTCATTTGCTACCTTATTAGCTATTTTCCCAGCCTATAAAATTATTCAATTTGTTTACTTAAAAAACAAATTGTTATATATTATATACAAAAAAAATATATGAATTTTCTTTGATGACATAGGAAATATTGAAATGAATGTAAATGAAGAGTTGCAGAGCCTATTAGAAGACCTCATTGCCTTTATAAATCAGGAATATACCTCTAAAAAAACAGTAAATATTTCTCAAGAGTGTGCCCAGAGATGGGATGCTCTCGACCCTCATTCTTTTGCTAAACATATAAAACGTTACAGCCTTGCTTTTGCCGATAAAGGGAAATCGGAAATCAGTAATGAAAACAGTGACCACCAAAGTGAAACCGAACAACAAGAGTTAGAGCAGAGAGAAGAAGAAAATTCATTGGAACATATTCAGCATCAACTAAATTTACTAAAAGAAGAAGTAAAAAAATGTGTTAAATGTCCACTTCATACAGAACGAACTCAGACGGTTTTCGGTACAGGTAACCCACAAGCTAAATTGGTTTTTGTCGGAGAAGCCCCTGGGGCAGAAGAAGACCGACAAGGATTGCCATTTGTGGGGAGGGCAGGACAATTACTTACGGATATTATCGTCAAAGGTATGAAGATGAGACGCGAGGATGTATATATCTGTAATGTGCTGAAATGCCGACCACCTGAAAATCGAGATCCTAATCCTATGGAAGTGTTCCACTGCGAACCTTATTTGCTTGAACAATTGCGTCTTATAAAGCCTAAGGTTATTTGTGCTTTAGGTAGGATTGCTGCACAAACACTATTAAAAACCGATGCACCGACAAATGAGTTAAGGGGTAAATGGCATAATTATCATGGAATACCATTGAGGGTGACTTATCACCCTGCTTATTTATTACGTAACCCTAAGGATAAAGTTAAGACATGGGCAGATATACAGGAAATTATTAAACTCCTCAATGACGAAATCGTGATTGAACTTGATGAAGGACAAAAAGACCTCTTATAAATTGTACATGTTTTGGTTCCATTTTGAGAATTTTTCTATATCAATAATGTATATTAATATAATATATCAAATCAAAAAAAATAATAATTCAGGAGAATCTCATGGAAAGAATTAAAAGGGCAGTTATTAGTTGCTATGATAAAAGTGGTTTAGTTGAATTCGCACAATTTCTACATGAATATCATGTCGAAATTATCGCAACCGTCGGAACAAATGATTATCTTCGAGCCAATGGCATTCCTTCAATATATATCGGCGAATTTACAGGCATTCCTGAAATTCTCGGAGGAAGGTTAAAAACACTTCATCCAAAAATTCATGCGGGATTACTTGCTTTACGGGATAATAAATTACATATAGAACAAATGCAACAATATAATTTTCCACAAATCGACCTTGTAGTGGCAAACCCCAAACCAGTATCGCGAATCATTGAGCAGTCGGGTGGTTCCGTAGATGAATTATTTAATCAAATTGATATTGGCGGTATTACAATGATACGCTCAGCCGCTAAAAACTTTAGATATGTAACTGTAGTTGTTGACAGAATTTATTATCCTTTAGTGATGCATGAAATGCGAGCCCATGAAGGAGCAGTATCCTTTATTACAAGGTACCGTTTAGCTCAGGAGGCTTTCTTCTGTACCTCCCGTTATGATAAGAATATTGCTGAATTTTTAGACCATCATGCATCACCTCCATCGGAATCTGCCCCTTTATGTTCTCAAGAGGAACATCTTTAATTCCTCTATGTAAAAAATTAGTAAACCTATATAAACTTCATGGTTATAAGGAGGTTATTTATGAGAATATTAGTTCTCGGAAGTGGTGGCAGAGAACATGCCCTTTGTTGGAAAATTCAGCAAAGCCCAGAAGTGGAAAAAGTTTATGCTATCCCCGGTAATCCCGGAATTAAAAAAATGGAAAAGTCTTCTTGTGCTCCTCTAAATATAAAAGATTTTGGAGCAATTAAAGAATTTATTCAGAACGAAAAAATACAAATTGTTGTTGTCGGTCCTGAAGAACCCCTTGCTTTAGGTATAACCGATTTTTTATCTCAGTATGATATCCCTGTTTTCGGTCCGACAACACAGTCCGCACAATTGGAAGCCAGCAAATCCTTCGCTAAAAACATAATGAAAGAAGCGGGAATACCCACAGCCCATTATGCTATCTTCAAAGATTCGGACTCGGCAATTGAATATGTTAGAAAACATGGCACCCCTATCGTTATCAAGGCTGATGGATTAGCCGCAGGTAAAGGGGTAACAGTTGCTTTTGATGAAAATAACGCAATAAATGCAATTAATGACGCAATGCAGAAAAAAACGTTTGGTTCTGCTGGTGAAACAATTGTGATTGAGCAATACTTAACAGGGGAAGAAGCCAGTATTCTCGCTTTTTCAGATGGCAGACACATTATTCCATTAACCAGTAGTCAAGACCATAAACCTGTGTTCGACGATGATAAAGGTCCTAATACAGGTGGAATGGGTGCTTATTCACCAGCCCCTATTGTAACTAATCATGTTGAAAAACAAATATTTGAAAGGATACTACAACCCACAATAGAAACCATGTCCCAAAAAGGGATGCCCTTCAAGGGAATTCTATATGCAGGTTTAATGATTAACGAACAGGGACCCTATGTCGTGGAGTTTAATGTCCGTTTTGGTGACCCTGAGACGCAAGCAATTCTACCGCGAATGGAATCAGATATCGTGCCTTTCTTCTGGGCAACTATTGAAGGAACATTAGATAAACTTTCTATCAAATATAATCCCTATGCCTGTGTGACTGTTGCACTTACCAGCAAGGGATATCCAGGAACTTACGAAAAAGGAAAATTAATCACTGGAATTGACGAAGCGGAAAAGGACCCTAATGTGGTGGTTTTCCATGCAGGAACGGCTGAAGAAGATGGAAAATTTTATACAAATGGTGGACGGGTGCTTAATGTTACTGCTTGGGACAAAGATTTACCATCTGCTGTCAAAAAGGCCTATAATGCAGTGGATAAAATACACTTTGAGGGAATGCACTACCGTAAAGATATTGCCAAAAAAGGCATAATAAGATTACAACAAAGTTAATTCAACCAGTAAAAATATTTTGTTGTTACTATTGGCATTGACAAAGAGGTAGGCAATTATTCGAGTCCCAATTTTTTTATTTTATATTGAAGCGTTGTCCTTTTAATACCTAATTTTTTTGCAGTTTTGGTCTTATTCCAGTGAAATTCCTCAAGCGTTTTGAGAATGAGTTCTTTTTCAATTTGGTCTGTATATTGGTCTAAGGAAAACATGTCGATTCGTGTTTCCTTCTCTTCTACCCCTTGTTCTGGAATACCTTTTATGTCAGCATAACTTAGAATTTCGTAAGGTAATTCATTTATGGTTATTTGAGGTCCTGTAGCTAAGACAACGGCTCGTTCCATTACATTTTCTAATTCCCGAATGTTTCCAGGCCATGGATACCGCAAAAATATTTTAATAACTTCATCGTCAACCTCATATAATTCCTTGCCAAATTCCATGCTAAAACGATTTAGAAAATGGTCAACTAAATAGGGGATATCTTCAGGACGCTCTCTCAGTGGGGGTACATATATTGAAAAGACATTAAGACGATAATAGAAATCCTCCCGAAATTTTCCTTGAGTAATAGATTTACGTAAATCATGATTTGTTGCTGCTAAAATTCGCACATCTACTTTTATTGTTTCTGTCCCTCCAACCCTTTCAAATTCACCATCCTGTAAAACCCTCAACAGTTTCACCTGTACGCCTGGGTCTATATCACCTACTTCATCTAAAAACAACGTTCCTTTATGTGCCCGTTCAAATCGCCCTATATATCGTGATGTTGCTCCAGTAAATGCACCTTTCTCATGTCCAAACAACTCACTTTCTAAAAGTGTAGGTGCTAAAGCAGCACAATTTAAAGCAATGAAAGGCTCATCCCTACGTGGACTCGCTTCATGTAAAGCCCGTGCGACCAATTCCTTCCCTACACCACTGGGTCCTGTAATTAAAACAGAACTTCTGGTGGGTGCAATTCGTGCAATCATTTGTCGTAATTGACGTGTTTGTGAACTTTCACCTATGAGATGTTGGACAGAAGGATGTATCCATGTTCGCACTCGATTGCTACTCTTCATTTCTATTTGTTTGGCTAATTTTGTAACCTTATTTTTCAATACTGCCAATTGAAACGGTTTTGTAATATAATCATGGGCTCCCAATCGCATCGCTTCAACAGCTGTGTCTATTGTTCCATAGGCGGTTATGATAATAACCTCTATCTCAGGGGATATACTTTTTGCAAACCTTAATACATCCAACCCCGATTTGCCAGGCATGCTCAAATCTGAAAGGACTATATCGAAAGAGTGCTTACTCAGTAAATCTATCGCCGATTCTCCAGATGATGCAATAGTTACATGAAATCCCAAATCTTTAAAAGCCTGCGATAGCAGGTTTAACATGCTTTCTTTATCATCTACAATTAATAAGTGTGTCGTAATTCTATTCCTTTTCCTCTGCCAAATTTAAAAATTGTATAAATAACAAAAAATTTGACTTATGTATTCCAAACAATTTTATTATGGAGTTCCAAATAGTTGTTCAAAATCCTTCTTAGCTTTTTCCTTCTGCTGTTCCCATGAAGAGTCAAGATTTTCAACCCTATCCTTTATCTCAAAGAAATCACAAAAATTGGGTCCTTCTCTGTTTGCCACTTTATCTGTATTCGGTATTAAACAGTCGTTGGGTTTCCCGGGTAGGTACCAACGACAATTCATGCAACAATGAAGATAAGCATTACATTTGGTACACGTCTCTTTCACACCAGGCTGTTTTTTGGTAAAACTTTCCCACGGTGTTCCACAACGATAACAACTTTTCATAATCACACCTTTGTGTTAGTACTTTATATTACAATAATAACTTTTAGCATATATTGTCAACTCTGATAAATCAATAGATAAAAAATTAAAGTAGAAATTTAGTATAATATATTGTAGAGTTAAATGAGGGAACATATATGTCATCGACAGGGACACAATACGAGAGTCATGTAAAAGATAAGAATATAGTAAACCTCCCTAAGTTGTATCAAGTCCTACTTCATAACGACCATTACACGACGATGGAGTTTGTTGTGTTTATTCTTCAAAAGATTTTTAATAAACCTTATGAGGATGCCATGCGTATTATGTTAAAAGTTCACCGTGAAGGTATCGGTGTTGCAGGTATATATATTCGTTCTGTTGCCGAGGCAAAAGTAGAAACAGTCCATAAATTAGCACGACAAAATGGCTTTCCTTTGCGGTGTTCAATTAAGCCTGAATAAAATGAATATTTTTGTTATTTATAATGTTTATTATAGAGAATCAAACATACAAGGTGATATAAATTATGTTAAGTAAACAAATACAACGTGCCATAGGTAATGCCCTAAAAGAAGCAAGAAAACGGAGACATGAGTATCTATGTCCTGAACATTTGCTTTATGTCTTATTAGATGACCCTTATGGAAAAGAAATCCTTACAAATTGTGGGTGTGATATAGAGAGACTTCGCAAAAAATTAAACAACTTCTTTGATGAGTATATTGCAAAGGTTCCAAGAAGTGTTGATTTAAACTTACAACAAACGCCAGCGTTTGACAGGTTAATTCAACGTGCAGTATATCATGTTCAAAACTCAAGCAAGTCCGAAGTCGATGCGGGTGACATCCTCGCAGCATTTTTCGAAGAAGAAGACTCCCATGCTGCTTATTTCCTTTATCAAGAAGGCATTACCAGACTGGAAATACTGGAATATATTACAAAAAATGAAGCTTATCCTTCTGATGAACAAGAGTTGAACATAGAAGAAGAACAACAAGCACGTACCAAAAAAACATCTCTTGTTTTGGAAAATTTCACTATCAATTTAGTCCAAAAAGCACGTAAAGGTAAGATAGACCCCGTTATTGGACGTGAACTCGAGATTCAACGAGCAATCCGTGTTCTCTGCCGTAGAAGAAAAAATAATCCTATTTTTGTGGGTGAACCTGGTGTCGGGAAAACAGCCATTGTAGAAGGATTAGCTCAGAGAATAGCCGATGCTAAAGTACCTGAAGCCCTTAAAAAAGTGGAAATACTAATGGTTGACCTGCCTGGAATGATTGCTGGAACTAAATATCGGGGTGATTTTGAACAAAGAATCAAATCCCTTATTCAGGAAGTATTAAAGAAAAAAAATGTAATTCTATATTTTGACGAAATTCATACCCTTGTAGGAGCAGGTAGCACTACGGAATCAAGTATTGATGCCGCCTCAATACTTAAACCATTTTTAGCAAGTGGAGAGATTCACTGTATCGGTGCTACAACATACGAAGAATTTAAAAATCATTTCGAAAAAGATAGAGCCCTTTCAAGAAGGTTTCAAAAGATAGATGTGCATGAGCCATCTATTGACGAATGTATAGAGATTGTTCGTGGATTAAAAGAGAGTTATGAGAAACATCATAATGTTACCTTTACAGAAGAGGCACTTATTGCCTCTGTTGATTTGTCCGCAAAATACCTAAACGACAGATTTTTACCTGACAAAGCAATTGATGTTTTAGATGAATCCGCCGCAATGGTACGTATCGAATCCAATCAAGAACAAATTACAGTTGATGTGAAAGATATTGAACGCACAATTGCAGATATGGCACAAATTCCACTCAGAACGGTTAATTCCGCTGATAAAGAGAAATTAAAAAATCTCGAAAAAGAACTAAAGTCCGTCGTTTTCGGACAGGATGAAGCAATTGATACAGTAGTCAAAGCTATCCGTCGTTCACGAGCAGGATTGGGAAAACCTAACCGACCTATTGGTTGTTTCTTATTTACTGGACCTACTGGTGTTGGTAAAACAGAAGTGGCAAGACAACTCGCCACCATTCTCGGGAATCATTTCGCAAGATATGATATGAGTGAATATATGGAAAAACATGCAGTCGCAAGACTTATTGGTGCCCCGCCAGGGTATGTAGGTTTTGAGCAAGGTGGAATTCTTGTAGACGAAATACGTCGTTATCCATATACAGTCCTTTTACTCGATGAAATAGAAAAGGCACATCCCGACCTGTTTAATATCCTGCTTCAGGTGATGGATGAAGCAACATTGACTGATAATATGGGCAAAAAGGCAGATTTCCGTAATGTTATACTCATTATGACTTCTAACGCAGGTGCAAGAGAACTGTATTCCCAATCTATTGGATTTACCATGTCTCAAAACGATGCTGAACGAAAAAGTATAAAAGCCATTGAACAAACCATGTCCCCAGAATTCCGAAACCGATTAGATGCTATCGTCTCATTTAATCCGCTTAACATAGAAATAATGAAGCTAATCGTTGATAAGTTTATAAATAGAATAAAGGCACAACTTATAGAAAAAGAAGTGGCAATCGAATTAAGCCCATCCGCACGCATCTACCTTGCAGAGAAAGGTTATGATACACGATTAGGTGCAAGACCCTTAGCCCGTCTGATACAGACAGAGATAGAAACACCCTTAGCAGATGAAATACTTTTCGGCAAACTTGAAAATGGTGGATATGTCTATATTGACGTATCTAAAGACGATACTATAAACTTCGACTTTAACCAAAAAAATCGCGAAACAAACGTCTCAACATTATCTACCTCTTAAAAACCATGTCTTATACTTTTTGACGTGTCCGACCTTTTCTACTCGTCCTAATTGTTCTTTTCATCTCTCACTACCGCCAAACAAATTAACTATAAACTCCTGTGGTGACTCTGGTTTAAACAATGCCCAGAAAAATAAAACAGGTGATGCAATTGTATAAAGTACTAGAAACAGTATATTACCAATCCAAATTGCGGGAACCATTAGAGCAAGAGCAAAATCTTTATTTTCTGTCATAGTATTCTCCTCAAATTGTTTTTTAGTTATCTTTTACCCTTGATTACTACAATATTATTTTACCACAATCACTATTAAATGTGTAATTCCTTAAATCTGTAATGAACAATATATTTGAACACTATGATTTCTCTTCACCTTTTTTTACTTTACCATTACAAAACGACACAAATTCGTTATTAAAAATGTCTCTTACTGTGTGTTTGACTAAAAATAAGTGTGCGTCATACCATTAAGAATATGTAAGATTATGTATGATTAAAAGGAAAGGAGACCGTTATGCAAATATGTGTTTTAGGTGGATGTGGGGATATGGCAAAAGTTGCGCTCGAATTACTTGCAAAGGAAGATGATGTAACTTCCATTACCATTGCCGATATTAATGTAGATAAGGCGCAACAAATTGCAAAAAATCTCGGTTTTAAGTTTTCAGCTAAATTTGTCAATGCAAAAGATAGAGCATCTCTAATTGACGCTGTTAGAGGGCATAATGTAGCATTGGGGTTTATCGGTCCATTTTATATGTTTGAACATGACATTATTGATGCATGTCTCGATGCAAAAGTGCCTTATGTGAGTATTTGCGATGATTATGATGCCTATCTCTCTGCGATAACTCTAAATGAAAAGGCAAAAGATGCAGGAATTACAGTAATTGCAGGATTGGGAAACTCACCAGGAATAACTAATTTATTAGCAAAGAAAGGTTATGTATCCTTAGACAAACCAGAACGAATAGAAATCAATTGGGCTGGGGGTTCAGATGAAGATATCGGACCAGCAAATGTAAAACACGTATTGCATATTTTTAGCGGTTATACCCTGCAGTGGCGAGATGGAAAAGAAGTAAAAATTAAAACTGGTACAGAACGAAAAATAGTGGAGTTTCCTGAACCTATGGGCAAATTACCTGTCTATATTACGGGTCATGCGGAATCCGTGTCTGTCCCACGCAATTTGCCAGGTTTGACGTATGTATCACTACATGGGGGTATTCACCCACCATATATTGCACGTTTAGCCACATTTTTAGGCTCCCTCGGATTAACGAATACCTCGCGAAAACGGGAAATATTAACCAAAATTCTTTTGCCACTGGTTAATATGGGCATCTTCTCAAAAGGAGGTATCGACCAGTCCGTATTCCGTATAGATGTGTATGGTGAGAAGAATGGAAAACCAACACATCATTATTATTCTGGTGTAGGGCACATCGCTGAGATAACGAGTATCCCCGCAGTTGAAGGGGCACTAATGATAGCGCGTGGCGAATTAAATAAACCTGGGGTACACTCCGCCGAATCCGCTATCGACGATGTTGATGCATTCCTAAATCGTTTGAAAAATCGCAATGTAAAGCTCTTCTACTATGAGGAATAATATACAAGTTTATATGTCCAACTTGTCCTAATTATCTGAAAAGTCTGACATGTCTGAAAATCTGAAATTATTCACCGAATATTTTTATTTTTCTAATTTTTTGTGAGAAAACCACCAATCATAGCATTCATAACCACCTTCTTTAGCTTTAGCCAAACGTTCTCTGGCACTATTCGTATCAGTAGGTGGTGGTATAATTACACGGTCCTTAATTAATTCATTATGAGGCCAATTCTCAGGCATTGCAACCTTATATTTATCGGCAATTTGTAACGCCTCTACAATTCGAACGACTTCGTCAATGTTTCTACCTACCTCTTGAGGATAATAAATAATCAACCGTATTTTTGACTTGTCATCAACGACAAATACTGCCCGAACTGTATTTGTTCCTTTTCCCGGATGGACCAGCCCCAGAGTATTTGCTACTGCACCATTGTCCGCTATAATGGGAAATTGAATATCAATTCCTAACTTTTCCCGTATCCATTCTTCCCACTTTATATGCGAGAACACCTGGTCCATACTAAGACCTATCAACTCACAATTCAACGCCTTAAACTTTTCATACCGATTTTGAAATGCTACAAACTCTGTAGTGCATACAGGTGTAAAATCCGCTGGATGGCTGAACAAGACAAACCATTTTCCTGCAAACACTTTAGGTAATTCTATCTTGCCATGTGTCGTCATTACATTCATTGTAGGAAAATCATCTCCTAATAGCGGAATCCCTTGTTTTGAAACGTCTGGATTACTCATAAACACTCTCCTTTCTTTCTGGTTAGACGGTTATGTTATATAGTTTATGTTAACATAAAAATATTCAAAATATAAAACGTATAAATTACAAGTAATTAATACTGCTCCTCTTACATTTTAAATTCTTTTCTGGTCTTTCATTGTATTCCGTTCCCAAAATACTCCACCAACATAACCTTGGATTGTTTTGTCTTCCTCTGCTAATTCTAAACGTTTTTCTGCTAAACAGCAATAAGTCTCATCTATTTCGACACCGCAGTAGTGTCGACCTAATTTCTTTGCTACAACACAAGTAGTCCCTACACCCGAAAACGGGTCAAAAACAAAATCCCCTTCTTTAGAACTGGCAAGGATAATTTTAGCCACAAGTTTTTCTGGTTTCTGTGTCGGATGGTCAGTATTCTCAGGCATAGACCAAAATGGAACAGTTATATCTGTCCATAGATTCGATGGATATGTTAGCCGATAATTGCCATCTTGTTCACTTTTCCAATCTTTAGGTTTACCTGCCTCGTCCCTGTAAGGTGCAACTACTTTCCGTTTCAGCATAACTGCTTTACTATTGAAATAGAACTTATTGGACACAGTACCGAACCAGATATCCTCTGAGCAGTTTTTCCAGTTACTTAGAGCACCTCGACCTTTTTCCCGTTCCCATGTAATTCGGTTTTGAACCTTAAAGTATTTAGACATCACACGATAAATTGCTGAGGAAGATTTCCAATCACCGCAAATATAAATGGAAGCAGTTGGTTTTAGTATTCTTCTTAATGGATTTAACCATGATTCTATCCAGTCCTCATACGCTTCTTCAGACATTTCACGGAATTGATTGGCATTAAACTGCTTACGTAAATTATATGGTGGATCTATAAACAACAAATCTACAAATAATGTTGGTAAAAAATCGATAATTTTAAATAGGTCTTGATGAATTATTTTGTTTGTTATCTTACCTACCGAGACAGGATGGCTAATATATAAAAACCGTTTTTTATAATTTTGTATCTCCCGTTTTGTTAGCGTTATTGTTCTATTTCGTTCTGCTCTACGATTACTTTTTACAGACATATTTCCATCTCGTTACTTTATTCTTTTAGTTTAGACATAGTATTGAAAATGTAATTGCATTATAAAATAAAGAATCTCTTTCCTATCTTGATTTCAACACCTTACAAATAAATTAGCTACTTTTTTAATCAATATACTTTAAGTGTTATTAATAACAGAATAAAAAGACTGACTGTAAAAATAATCTAAATACTGCTTTATTATAACTTATCGTATTTAATAAGAGGAATTGATTGTTATAGAGAGAATAATAATCGTTTAAACCTTATAAAGAGTATCAAAAACAATAAATACGATATTCATTTTTAACCTTTATATGGTATAATTTCTACAAACTATAAAAAATAAATATCAAAAATTTAGTGAGGCAAAAGGATATGAAAAAAGTATTACTTCAAGTAAAAACAAAAAAGTCAAATATTATTTACTGCTATGTCTTGTTATCACTTGTCTTTTTAATGAACAACGCTTTTAGTGTTATATCAATTGATACAATCGAAAAGTTAAGCAAGATTGGTAAAGACCCTGACTACCCCATGGATGGGGAGTACGAAATTACTCAAGACATTGATGCGAGAGAAACATTAACTTGGAATCTTAATACAGGATTTGAATCTATTGGAAGTGAAAATAATCGTTTTATGGGTAAGTTGAATGGTAATAACCATGTTATTTGGGGTTTATATATAAATTCACCAAAACTTAATTATAAGGGTTTGTTCGGCAGTATCGGTAACACTGCAGTTATAAGTAATTTAGGATTACAAGATGTTAATATATCAGGTAGATATTATGTAGGAGGTATTACCGCTCAAAATTATGGAGGAAAAATTGAAAATTGTTTTGTTGTAGGTGGTTCTATTTCTGGAGAATCAAGTGTAGGTGGTATTGTTGGAGATAATTATGGACAAGTTTATGAATGCTATTCAATAGTAAAAATTATAGGTTCAAAAAACAATAGTAGTAACATTGGCGGATTAATTGGTTACAATAATCAGATGGGGAGTATTGTATACTGCTATTCGGCTGGATACATAAACGCTTCTGGCACGTATATAGGTGGTTTAATCGGAGCAAATGGTAATAGAACAATGGAAAATACAAGTTATTGGGATATAGATGTATCAGGACAAACCACTTCCGCCCATGGTATAGGAAAAAATTCAAGCGAGATGAGGAAGATGTCTACTTTTGTAGATTGGGATTTTGTGAATTGCTGGCAGATAAAGGAAAATGTAACATATCCATATTTCGTAAACCAGAACGTATTCATCCCAAATTTAGAACAAAAAGATAAAGATGAATCAATAACTCTGCTGAACAATCAATATTTAGTCATAGCAGAGATTACTCAACAATGTAGTAACGATATTCCTCAAAATAAAGTAATTAGTAGTTCCCCTGGATTTGGTGAGGTAATATTTCAGGGAAATACCGTGTCACTTTTAGTATCTACGGGTCCATGTTCGGAAGGTGAGGGTATAATAGAAGGTGAAGGAGTATTGGAAGGGGTTTTAGAAGGCACATCGGAAGGCGAGGGAGTGCTGGAAGGCGTTCTAGAGGGCATATCGGAGGGAGAAGGTGCCCAAGAAGGTGAAGGAATAACAGAAGGAACGACAGAGGGAATATTGGAAGGCGAGGGGGTAATAGAAGGAGAAGGGTTGTTT